>DATMES010000020.1 GCA_035556555.1 Frankiaceae bacterium | reverse complement strand
GAGCGGCGCCCGCGCACCCGCGTCGGCCCAACCCTGCAGCCCAGCAGCCGGTCTCACGCGTAGTGATCTTCAAAGAACGACTGAGCCCGGCGCCAACCACGCCGTCAGGATGGAAAAGGCTCCGGGTTGCGGCTCGTGCGGGGAAAAAGCGCAAAACGCACCCCGAACGTCGGCGACCGGCCGATCTTCAGGCGGGCTCGAGGGCGACGGACGCGGCGATGCCCGCCACCTCCAGCGGTACGTCGTCCGGGGTGTTGCGCTTGATGAGCGCGGTCGCGATCGGGCCGAGCTCGTAGTGCCGTACGGCCGTCCCGACGAAGCCCACCTGCACGCCCTCCCACGTCACCGCGTCGCCGTGCGCGGGCAGCCGGTCGACGCCGTCGAGGTGCAGCAGCACGAGCCGACGCGGCGGCCGCCCGAGGTTGTGCACCCGCGCGACGGTCTCCTGGCCGCGGTAGCAGCCCTTGTCGAGGTGGACGGCGTTCTCGAGCCAGCCGACCTCGTGCGGGATCGTCCGGTGGTCGGTCTCGAACCCCAGCCTCGGCTCTCTCGCCGCCACCCGCAGCGCCTCGTACGCCGCCATCCCGGCCGGCGCGAGACCCGTCGCCTCGTACGCCGCCATCAGGTCCGAGCGCGGAACGAAGCGGTCCTCCCCACCCACGGTGAGCACCGCCAGGTCGTCGGCCAGCGCCGGCGTCACCCGCAGGAGAAAGCGCATCGAGTCGAGGAACGCCAGCAGCCCGCCCGCCGTACCCGGCTCGACATGGGCGAGCACGACGGACCCGTCGTCGACGAGCCGGAGGTGGTGCTCCACGTGCCCGTGCGGCGACAGCACGAGCGCGTCGGTCCAGACCCCGGGAGCAAGAGCCGACAGGTGCTGCGTCGTCAGCGAGTGCAGCCAGGTGAGCCGGTCCTCGCCGCCCACTCGCAGCACCTCGCGGTGCGACCTGTCCACCACGGCCGCCCCGGACGACAAGGCTCGCTGCTCCCGCAGCGGGTCGCCGTAGTGCTCGGCCACGCCCACGTCGGCACCCGAGCCCTCGACGGCCCCGGGCAGCACCAGCAAAGAGGTCACCACCACAGCGTAAGCGCCGCCGCCCGCGTCCCCAGGTGCGGGGGCGCGGGCGGCGGCAGCGGAGCGGGAAGCGCTACAACGTGACCGAGTACCGCGACGAGTACCCGGCGGCGTTCACCGAGGTCGCCGCGATGGCGGTCCGCAGGACGTACGTGCCGGCCGCGAACGTCCGGCTGATCGCGTACGCGCCCGTGGCCGAGACGGTCGCGCTGGCGCCCGCCGAGCCCCACGTGCCGTCCGCCTTGCGGTACTGCAGGTAGATCGTCCGGCCCGCGGCGTTCGGGGCGACCCGGCCGCTGACCTTGACCGTACGACCGGTCTTCGACCACGCCGCGGAGACGACCTGGGCGGCCTTGACGAGACGGCGCGTGGAGAGCGACGGCAGGTGCGTGTCGTCACCGGAGAAGCGGGCCTGGTAGCCGGTGTTGCGCACCAGCGAGAGCCGCTTGACCCACGAGCCGTCGGCCTTGGTCGTGACCGACGTGTAGTACTTGTAGACGGTGTTCGGCGCCGTGCGGCGGTAGATCTTCACGGTCCGGCCGGCCACGCCCGTGACGAGCGTGGAGTTCGTGAGCTTGCCGGAGAGCGTGACGTAGCTACCGGAGTTCACCTGGAGCGCGGAACGCGTCAGCGTGAGCACCGTGCCGTACGGGATGTTGACCGTCGCGGTCGGGGTCGACAGCGACGGAGTGCCGTTGTCGGTGACCTTGATGGTCTTCGGGCCGCGCGAGTCGAACGACACCGACGTCGCGCACGTGGCCGGGCAGGTGAGCACCGAGCCGTTGACCGGAGTGCTGCCGCCGCCACCACCCGTGACGAGCGTCTGCACCGCGTCGTAGCCGGTGATGACGGCGCCGGTCACGCCCACCGTCGGGACGACCGTGAACTCGATCGCCTCGCCGGGGACGGCCGTGGCCTGCGGGGCCACCGAGAACACCAGGCCGGTCGGCTGAACGGTCACGGGCTCGGAGCCGGTGACGAGGTCGTCGCCGGTGCCCTCCTCGGCCTTCAGCGAGAACGCGCCGAGGTCGCCGAAGACCGTGCCCGTGCACTCCGACACGCCCGCCACCGCCGGCGCGCAGGTGCCCGCCGTGAAGTGGGTGTCGAGCGAGCTGAGGACCGGGGTCCCCGTGTACGTCGTGTCGGTTTCCGACGCCTCGGAGTACGTCTGGTTAGCCGTGACGGTGAACGTCTGCGCGGCCCCGGAGACCGGCGTCGGGCTGACGCCGACCGTGAACGCGCGGGTGACGTTCTTGGCGACGGCGTCGGTGGTGGTGGCGCTGGTGTTGCCCACCGCGTCGGTCGCCGTGATCGTGATCGTGAGCATCCCGTCGTCGAGCGACGACAGGTTCAGCGTGACGCTCCACTCGTCGTCGGCGTCGGCGACGTCGCTGCCGGTGACGGCAGGCGTACCGGCGTCGCTGTCGTCGATGCTGATGTCGACGGTCGTGCCCTCCTCCGCGGTGCCCGAGAACGGCGCCGCGGCGACGGTCAGGCGGGTCACCTCGGCCGGCGTGTCCAGCGTCGGCTTGTCCGGGATGGACGAGTCCTTCGTGGCCGTGTCGGTGCCGGCGGGCGAGGTGTTGCCCGCCGCGTCGGTCGCGGTGACCGTCGCGGTGAGCACGCCGTCGGCGAGGGTCGTGACGTCGAACGACTCGCTGTACTCGCCGAGGCCGTTCGCCGTCGTGCTGTCGGTCAGCGGGTCGCCGGCCGTGGCGTCGTCGAGCGAGATGTTCACCGTCGAGCCGGGCTCCGCGACACCGGAGACCGTGACGGTCGTGGTGTTGGCGGCGTTGACCGGGTCGGACAGGCTGACCGAGGGCGCACCGGGAACGGTCGCGTCCTTGGTGGCCGAGTCACTGCCGGCGCTCGAGGCGTTGCCGGCGCCGTCGGTCGCCACGGCGGTCGCGGTGAGCGCGCCGTCGGCCAGCGACGTGAGGTCGAGCGTCGTGCTGTACGCACCCGTCGTGGCGTGCGCCGTCTCGGTGTCGGTCACCGGCGAGCCGGCGGTCGCGTCGTCCACGGAGATCAGGACGGACGAACCAGGCTCGGCGACGCCGGAGACGGTCACCGCGGCCACGTTGGCGGCGTTGACGACCTCCGGGATGGAGACGCTCGGCGCGGCGGGAACGGCCGCGTCCTTCGTCGCCGTGTCGGTGCCGGCGCTCGACGCGTTGCCGACGCCGTCGGTCGCCACCGCGGTCGCGGTGAGCGCGCCGTCGGCGAGCGACGTGAGATCCAGCGTCGTGCTGTACGCACCCGTCGTGGCGTGCGCAGTCTCGGTGTCGGTCACCGGCGAGCCGGCGGTCGCGTCGTCCACGGACACGAGGACGGACGAGCCAGGCTCGGCGACGCCGGAGACGGTCACCGCGGCCACGTTGGCGGCGTTGACGACCTCCGGGATCGAGACGCTCGGCGCGGCCGGCGGCGTGCCGTCCACGGTGAACACCGCACCCGCGGCGAGCGAGTCGGTGCCGTCGGTGTCCTTGGCGCTCACCATGACCGTGTACGGCGAGCCCGCGTCGGAGAGCGTGTCCACCGGCGTGAAGACGATCGTCTTGTTGCCGTTGGTGAACGTCGTCGCGCCGGCCAGCTGGGAGTTGGTCGAGTCGGTCAGCGTGATCGTCGAGAGCGACGTGCTCATCGGCTCGTTCATCGTCATGGAGACCGACGACGGCGGCTGGACGGTGCTGTTGTGCGCGGGCGACGCCGACACGACGTCGAGCACGACCGTGTCCTTCGGGGCCGTGTCGGTGCCGCTGGTGGAGACGTTGCCCGCCGCGTCGGTCGCGGTGGCGGTCGCCGTCAGCGTGCCGTCGGAGAGCGACGACAGGTCGAGCGGGACCGAGTACGACCCGTCGGAGACGTCGCTGCCGGTGACCGGGGCGGTCGCGGCGTCGGTGTCGTTGACCGAGACGTCGACCGTGCTGCCGTTCTCGGCACTGCCGGAGGCGGTGGAGGTGGCGCCGTTGGTGGAGTCGATCGGCTCGCTCAGCGTGACGGTCGGCGCGGACGGCTTGACGACGTCCTTGGTGGCCGTGTCGGTGCCGGCGGACGAGGCGTTGCCGGCCACGTCGGTCGCGGTGGCCGACGCCGTCAGCGTGCCGTCGGTGAGCGACGACAGGTCGAGGGTCTTGGTCCACGAGCCGTTCGGCGCGGTGACGACGGACGACGTGACGTTCGCCGTGCCGCCGTCGGTGTCGCTCACCGTGATGTCGATCGTCGAGCCCTCCTCGGCGGTGCCGCTGATCTCGATGGCGGCCTTGGTGGCGTCGTTGACGTACGCCGGCATCGTCACCGTGGGCGCGCCGGGAGCGGCGGTGTCCTTCTCGACCGGGATGCTCGTGACCGGCGACTCGTTGCCGGAAGCGTCGGTGGACTTCGCGGTCGCGGTCAGCGTCCCGTCGTCCAGCGAGCTGACGTCGAACGGCACGGAGTAGGCACCGGTCGTCGCGTGCGCGGTCGTGGTCTCGTCGAGGACCGTGTCGGCGTCCTCGATCGTCACGAGGACGGTCGAGCCGGGCTCGGCGGTGCCGCTCGCGGTGACCGCGGCCTTGTTGGCGTCGTTGACGTCCGGAACCGACAGCGTCGGCGCCGTCGGGACGCCGGTGTCCTTGGTGGCGGTGTCCGTGCCGGCCGGCGAGACGTTGCCCGCGGCGTCGGCGGCGGTGACGGTGGCCGTGACGACCCCGTCGGCGAGCGAGCTGAGGTCGACGTTCTTGGTGTACGTCCCGTCGACCGCGTCGGCGGTGGCCGTCGTCGTGACGGGGGGGGCTGCGGTGGTGTCGTCGACCGAGATAGAGACGGCCGAGCCGTTCTCGGCGATGCCCGAGACCGTGACGGTCGTCTTGTTGCCGTTGTTGACCGGGTCGGTCATGGACACGGTCGGCGCGCCGGGGGCGACGGTGTCCTTGGTGGACGCGTCGGAGGTGCCCTCGGGGCCTTCGTTGCCGGCCGCGTCGGTCGCGGTGGCGGTCGCGACGACGGCGCCGTCGGCGAGCGAGGTCAGGTCGACGTTGATCGAGTACGCGCCCGAGGTGAGGTCCGCGGTGCCGCTCGCGGTGACCGGCGAGCCGGGCGTCGCGTCGTCGACGGAGACGTCCACGGTCGAGCCGGGCTCGGCGACGCCGGAGACGACGGCCGCGGCCTTGTTGGCGTCGTTGATCGGGTCGGTCAGGTCGACGGTCGGCGCGGCCGGGTCGGTCTCGTCGATCGTGAACGTCGTCGAGCTCGTCTCGGTGTTGCCGACGACGTCCTTCGCGTTGGTGGTGATCGTGAAGGTGTTGCCCGCGGGCGTCATCGGCGACGTCGTCGTGTAGGTGATCGTCTTGTCGCCGTTCGAGAACGACTTCGTGCCGGCCATCGTGCCGCCGACGCCGTTCTTCACGAGGATGGTCGACGTGGCGTCGAGCGCCTCGTTGAACGTCACCGCGACGGTGCTCGTCGTCTGCGACGTGCCGCCGTCGGCGGGGACGGTCGACGTGCGGACCGGCGCGGTCGTGTCCTTGACGGACGCGATCGTCGCGGAGGAGTCGTTGCCGGCGGAGTCGGTCGCGGTCACCGTCGCGAGCAGCGCGCCCTCGGCGAGGGCGGTCGCGTCGATGCCGGAGATCGTGAAGTCGCCGGTGCCGTTGGAGACGCCGTTGCCGGTCGCGGTCGCGCCCGGGGTCGGCGAGTTGGCGATGCTCACGGAGACCGGCGTGCTGGCGCTGGTCTTGCCGGAGACGGTGACGTTGGTCTGGTTGGAGGGGCCGACCGGGTTGGTGATGGTGAGCGTGTTCGGCACGGCGGGGTCGGTGCCGTCGACCGTGAACGACCACTCGGTCTGCGTCGTCGTGATCGGCAGGGCCGGGTCGCCCGCGACCGCCGTGACGGAGTACTCGCCGTCGGCGAACGCCGATGCGGGCGTGAAGATCAGCTTGTTGTCGCTGCCGCCCGTGGCGCAGTCGCCGATGCTCGTGGTGCCGGCCTTCGGCGTCTCGCCGGTGACGACGATCGTCGAGGTCACCGCGATGGTGCCCGCGTAGCAGATCGACACCGTGGCCGGCGGCTGCACCGTGGAGCCATCGGCCGGGGAGAGCGCGCCGGCGACGGGTGCGGCGGCGAGCGCCGTACCGAGCATCGGGCTCGCGCCGAGCGCGAGGGTCGTACCGGTGACGACCGCGAGTGCGCGGCGCAGGGTCGGACGTACTGCCATGACTGGGAGCCCCCTCGGCGGCATCGAAGCCGCGCGACGACGAAGGATGGTTAGACGTGCAGTCTGCGGGTTGGACAGACGGGGCGGGCCAAAACGTCCAAAGTCATCGCACAGTGTCCTTAGGGGCACACTCGCGACACGTCCCGAAGATCGCCAGGTGGCCGACGTCCGCGCGGAACCCCTCGGTCTCCTGCAGCTCGCGGACGACGCCGTCCACCAGCCCGGGGGACGTCTCGGTGACCGTCCCGCAGACGCGGCAGACCAGGTGTACGTGGTCGTCGTCGGTGGCCGCGTGGTACGTCGGCGGGCCGTGGCCGAGGTGCGTGTGCGTCACCAGGCCGAGCTCCTCGAGGAGCTCGAGGGTGCGGTAGACGGTGGAGATGTTCACGCCGCTGGCAGTGCGGCGTACCGCCGTGACGATGTCGTCGGGGGTGGCGTGGCCGAGCGCGGCGACGGCTTCGAGGACGAGCTGGCGCTGCGGGGTCAGGCGGTAGCCGCGCGCCCGCAGATCCGCCTGCCACTGCTCGCCGCGCACGTCGCCTCCTCCCTGTGAGGGGGCCGAGTGTAGGGCGCGCGGCGCGCAACCGGGTTGCACCCCGTGTGGGGAAAGAGCGCAGAACGCACCCCGAACGCCGGGCGTCCATCGCCCGCCGCTCGCGCCGCCGGCCCGAAACGATCACCTGTGTCCCCCGGCGTACGGGAGTTCGGCCACCCAGAGGACACAGGTGATCGTTTCGGGGAGGCGGGCGGGGCCGGGGGAGGCGGGCGGGGCCGGGGCAGGGCGCCGGGCGGGGCGGCCAGGGCCGGCGATGGGGTGCTCGCTAGGGTCGGGCCGTGACCGTTCCCGCTCTCGCCGTGCACGGGCGCGGCATCGTCGACCCGGCCGCGCCGGTCCTGCGCGCCGACGACCTCGGCGTGCAGCGCGGCGACGGCGTGTTCGAGACGGCGCGCGTCTCCGGCGGGCGGGTCTTCAAGCTCGGCCTGCACCTCGAACGCCTCCGCCGCAGCGCCGCCGCCCTCGCGCTCGACGCGCCCCACGACGAGGAGTGGCGCGCGCTCGTGCACCAGGCCGTCCTGGCGAGCGGCGCGGGCGACGCGCTCGTCAAGCTGGTCTGTACGCGCGGGCCCGTCGCCGGCGGCCCGGTGACGGCGTTCGCGCTGGTCCTGCCGATCCCCGCGGAGACGGTGCGCGGCCGCGAGGAGGGCATCGACGTCGTGACGCTGACGCTCGGCGTCTCCGCGGCGGCCCGCGCCACCGCGCCGTGGCTGCTCGGGGGCGCCAAGACGGTGTCGTACGCCGTCAACATGGCGAGCATCCGCGAGGCCGAGTCGCGCGGCGCGCAGGACGCGATCTGGCTGGCGAACGACGGCGAGGTCCTCGAGGGCCCGACGTCGACCGTCTGCTGGGTGGCCGAGGGCGCGCTGCGTACGCCGCCCGCGTCCACCGGCATCCTCGCCGGCACGACGCTCACCGCCGTCGCCGCGCTCGCCGACCCGCTCCGTTACGAGGTGACACCCGCGACCATCACCGACCTGGCACGAGCCGACGAGGTCATGCTCGTCTCGTCGGTCCGCGGCGTGGCCGGCGTACGCCACCTCGACGGCGAGCCCGTCGGCGACGGAGGCATCGGCCCGCACACCCGCAGGCTCCGCGACGCCTTCGAGGAGGCGGTCGCGGGGTCGCGTCGAATACCCGGCATCGACTGAACCCCTACACGAAAGGCACCCCTCATGCGTCGTACGCTCGCCGCCGCCGTCCTCGTCGTCACCGCGATGGCCGTCCCCGCCGCCGCCGAGAACCCCGTCAAGTGGGTCCTCGACCAGGTCGACGAGTGCATGGACTGCATCCCCGGCCGCTGCCAGATCCTCAACTCGTGCGAGGTCGTCGAGCTCATCGGCTTGCCGTAGGCACGACGTTCGGCGGGGTCTCTCCCGCCAGCACCGCCGCGACGCCTTCCGCCGCGAGGCGCGCCATCGCCAGGCGCGTCTCGCGCGTCGCGCTGCCCACGTGCGGGAGCAGCACGGCGTACGGCGACGCGCGCAGCCCGGGGTGGACGGCGGGCTCGTCCTCGTAGACGTCGAGTCCCGCCGCGAAGACGCCGCGCGACTCCAGGGCGGCAGCCAGTGCCGCCTCGTCCACGACGGGTCCGCGCGAGGTGTTGACCAGCACGCCGTCCGGGCCGAGCAGCGCCAGCTCTCGCGCGCCGATCAGGTGCCGGGTCTCCGGCGTGAGCGGCACGTGCAGGGAGACGTACGACGCCTCCTCCAGCAGCGCGTCGAGCGGCACGCCGGACGAGCGCGACGCGTGCAGGACGGTCATGCCGAAGCCGAGCGCGCGGCGTTCGACGGCGCGGGCGATGCGGCCGTAGCCGACGAGGCCGAGCGTCGCGCCGTGCACGTCGCGGCCGACGAAGTCGTCCATCCGCCAGCCCTGCCACGCGCCCGACGTGACGGCCTCACCGCCTTGACGGAAAAGCCGCGCCGCCGCCAGCAGCAGCCCGAACGCGAGGTCCGCCGTCGCCTCCGTCAGCACGCCAGGGGTGTGGACGACGGCGATCCCGCGCGCGGCGCACGCCGCCAGGTCCACGTGGTCGTAGCCGACGGAGACGGTGCCGACGACGCGCAGCCGCGGCGCCTCGTCGAGCAGCGCGGCGTCGATCCGGTCGGTGAGCAGGCAGAGCAGCGCGTCCGCCTCCGGCAGCGCGTCGCGCCACGCCGAAGGACCCAGCACGTCGTACGCCGCCAGCGCCTCCAGCCCGTCCAGCGGCGCGGTGACGACGACGCGGGGCACGCGGCGCAGCGTACGCCGGAGGTCCCGGACCAAGGTCCTGCCGTCACCCCCCGTGATTGACCAGGCGAATCAGGTCCAGCGGGGGATATGGGACAGAAGCCGCGAACCCGATGATCAAGACATGCGCCTCGCACCCGTCCGGACGATCGTCGCCGTCGCCCTCCTGGGTGCCACCGCCGCCCCCGCCGCCGCCTCCGACCGGGTCGCGTCGGCCGGCGTCCTGCCGGCCGCCGTCGCGCTCACCAGCACCCCCGTCGCCGACTCCGCCGCGACCGCCCGCCTGCACGCCGCCGCCGACCGCGTCCGCAGCGCGCACGGGCAGCAGGCGCTGTTCGGCCGCAGCGCGTACGCAGGCCACGCCAAGCTCATCGCGACCGCCACGATGAACGGCCTCGCGCCCAGCGCCCCTGGCGACGACGCGCCGATCGCGTACCTCGCCGGCACCGCGACCGACGGGACGTACGCCGCCTCCGTCGACGCCGCGATCACCGCCATCGTCAACGCCGCCACCGCCGTCCTCGCGTACCCGCTGCACACCGACGGCGGCTGGTACGTCGTGACCAAGCGCCTCACCGACGGCCGCATCCGCTACGGCGCCGCGCTCGTCGTCGGCTGGCCGAGCCCCAACGTCTCCCGTACCAGCGGCTGCGCGAGCGGCGGCTACTGCTGGTCCAACGGCGGCCTCAACCCGCACCTGCCGTGGACCCGCAACACCGTCAAGTGGTACCTGTCCACCTCCGGGCTGCCGAGCGCCGGCGAGTCGCTCGTCAAGGCCGCGATCGCCAAGGTCAACGCCGTCTCCCGCTTCGGCGCGCACGTCGTCTACGGCGGCAGGACGACGGCCACCGGGCCGACGTCGACCCGCCGCTTCGTCGTCGTGTTCGGCAGCGGCTGCAGCGAGAGCACCGCGCTGGGCTGCACGATCACGAGCACGCAGGGGACGTACAAGATGGTCTTCCAGGCGAAGACGATCATCACCATGTCGCGCTACCGCGCGAACCCCAGCACCACGTGGTGGACCGGCACGCTCATGCACGAGATCGGCCACGCGATGGGGCTCGGGCACTTCGAGTCGACGTACGGCGGCACGTACCAGCTCATGCGCTCCGCCCACGGCCCCGACTACATCAAGAGCGGCGACATGAACGGCCTGCGCGACGTCGCGCCCGCCGGCCGGCTCAGCGCGTCCGTCACCGCGAAGCCGCGCTCGACCGGCGGCTACACGCTCGTCGTGCGCACCGCCAACAGCGGCCTCGGCGGCGTCCGCGCGGTGCGGACCCAGTGCACCGACGCGAACGGCGCGTGGCAGACGACGGGCCTCGTGTCGGGGACGTACGACACCCGCGCGACCAACCGGACCGTCGGCGCGTTCACACCGCCGCGGGGCGCCACGCGCTCGTGCCGCGCCATCGTGCGCAGCAAGACCGCGGTCATGACCACCGCGAGCATCACGGTCCGCGGCTAGCGGGCCTGTGGGAAACGCCACCTGCGATCACCTGCCGTCACGGCAGCGCCCGTCACCCCCGCAACCGGGTTGCGGCCCGTGCGGGGAAAAGGCGCAATTCGCACCCCGATCGTCCGGAGGTCGTCAGCGGAGGGGGGACCCGTCGCTCATTGTCACCAGCCAGTCCGGGTCGCCAAGCGTTACCAGGTCACCGCACCGCGACAGTCCACTTCCGCGGGAGTGACGGGTCGTTTTCCGATCTTCGCCATGGGCACTCCGGGCCAGAAGAGAGACCTCTCCCTTGACCCGTGAAGGAGCACCATGGACTGGAACGAAGGCGTCGAGAACGCCTGGACGTCGGTGGCGACGTTCGTCCCCAAGCTCGCCGCCTTCCTGCTGATCCTCGGGATCGGCTACCTCGTCGTGAAGGCCCTGTCCAAGGCGATCGACGCGGTCCTCGAGCGCGTCGGCTTCGACGGCGCCGTGGAGCGCGGCGGCATCAAGAAGGCCCTCGCGAACAGCAAGTACGACGCCAGCGACATCGTGTCGAAGCTCGTCTTCTACACGCTGCTGCTGTTCGTGCTGCAGATGGCGTTCGGCGTCTTCGGGCCCAACCCGATCAGCGACCTGATCCGCGGCGTCGTGGCGTTCCTGCCCAAGGCGTTCGTCGCGATCGTCATCGTCGTCGTCGCCTCGGCCATCGCGGCCGCCGTCAAGGACGTCGTCGGCAACGCGCTCGGCGGGCTGTCGTACGGCAAGCTGCTCGCCAACGTCGCGTCCGTCGCGATCATCTTCTTCGGCGTCATCGCCGCGCTGCAGCAGGTCGAGGTCGCCACGCTCGTCACCGACCGCGTGCTGACCGCCGTCCTCTTCGCCCTCGCGGGCATCGCGATCGTCGCCGTCGGCGGCGGCGGCATCCAGCCGATGCGCGCGCAGTGGGAGAAGGCCCTGAACAAGGTCGAGACCGAGGCCCCGCGCATCAAGGAGCAGGTCCAGGCGTCGCAGGCCGGCTTCGCGAACGAGCCGTACCCGGCCGAGCCCGTGACCACGACCACGGCGCAGATGCCCGCCACCGCGGGTCACCTGCCGACCGGCGGTGCCACGACGCGGCCGCGAACGTAACGAAAAAGAGGCGTCCCGCGAGGGATCGGACACCCCCGGGTGGGTACGCCTCGTACCGAGCGGGTGAGAGCCCGCGCGCGAAGCGTGTGGGCGGCGGCGGTGTTGTAGGGGCGCCGCCGCTGCCCACCGCGACGCAGCACCTCCCATGACAGACGAAGGGCACGGCCTCCCAGCGGCCGTGCCCTTCGTCGTGTCGTGCGTACGCGCCGTCCGGCACCCTCCCCGAGAGCCGGCGTGGCGTGGCGTTCAGCTCGCCGCGGGCAGCCCGCGTTCGTGCCTGGCGATCTCCCGCGAGTCCGGACCGTCCGGCGACGCGAGGTCGAGCAGCAGCGTGAGCGGTACGCCGCAACGCAGCCACTCGTACGCCCGGGAGTGGTCCCCTGTCATGGCCCTGCTCCTTCGACTTGTCCGAACTTGCACCTGATCGATCGGGTCTCGCGGCGCCGCACAAGAGCACCCGTTCGAACGAATCCTCCGCGCGAACGGCCCTAACTACAGGGCTGTAGTTAGACATCGGCTCCCGGAAAGCCCGACTTGATGCGTGACGTTCCGCGGACTAGTCCGTTACTACAGGCACAGAGGCCAGGACGGACTACTCAAGAGGGACCAACGTCCCGGCCGAAGTACCTGTCGTGGGGGGCCGCGTCGGGACACGCGGCTTAGGGACGCTGAGGGGAACAAGCTAAGTGACCGTCATGGAGACGGTGGCTCCGGCACGCCCGGAGACCGCCGAGCAGCGCCGTACCGCGGGCTCGTTCGAGTGCTGCGGCGTCCGGATCGACGCCGTCACGCTCGACGACGCCGTCAACCGGCTGTTCGAGTACGCCCTCCGCCGGCGCCCGGCCACGCTGCACCTCTGCAACGCGTACACGCTCTCCCTCGCCGCCTCCGACCCCGAGTACGCCGCCCTCCTCAACGACGGCGACCTCAACCTCCCCGACGGCCAGCCCGTCGCCTGGGTCGGCCGCCGCCTCGGCTTCGCCGACCTCGAGCAGTCCACCCGCGGCCCGGACCTCATGGTCGAGACCATCAAGCGCGGGCAGGCGTACGGCATCCGCCACTACGTCTACGGCAGCAGCCAGGACGTCGTCGACGCGCTCGTCGCCGAGCTGCGGGTGATCGCCCCCGACGCGCAGATCGTCGGCGCCGAGTCCCCGCCGTTCCGTGACCTCACCGCCGACGAGGCCGACGAGCTCGCCACCCGCGTCCGCGCCCGCGAGGCCGAGATCGTCTGGGTCGGCCTCGGCACGCCGCGCCAGGACCGCTTCGTCGAGCAGATGAAGGCCCGCCTCGGTACGACGCTCGTGCCGATCGGCGCGGCGTTCGACTTCATCGCCGGCACCAAGAAGACCGCGCCCGAGTGGCTGCAGCACACCGGCTTCGAGTGGACGTTCCGGCTGATGTGCGAGCCGCGCCGCCTGGCCAAGCGCTACTTCGTCGGCAACGCGCGCTTCCTGCGCAACGCCCGCCGCTCGCGGTTGCTCAACCCCGCCTGAGCCGCGTCGACGAACGCCTGCGCCGCCCTGGCGTAGGTGAACTCCTGCACGGCGTTGTGCCCCGCGTCGGCGAGGGCGTGGCGCAGCCTCGCGTCGCCCGCCAGGTGCTCCAAGGCATCGGCGAGGGCTGTCACGTCGCCGTTCGGGAAGACGAGGCCGGTCTCGCCGTCGGTCACGAGGCCGTCCTGCACGGCGCCGACCGCGTCGCTCGCGACGACCGCGGCGCCGCAGCCCATGGCCTCGTTGACCGCGAGCGACCACGGCTCCGCGAACTCCGGCACCAGCCTGCTCGGGACCACGACGACGTCGAGGGCGTTGTAGATCCTGGGCAGCTCGTCGTTGGGGACCTGACGGGCGCCTGGGACGTCGATGCTGCCCTTGCCTGCGACGGTGAGCGCGTACGCGACGCCTCTCTCGTCGAGCACGCGCAGCGCGGCGAGGAGGTCCTCGATGCCCTTCTCGGGCTCGAGCCGGCCGACGTAGCCGATCCGGACCGGGCCGTCGTACGGCGCTCTGTCCCTGGCGAAGCGGGTCAGGTCGACGGCCTGCGGCGCGACGAACACCCGGCTCGGGTCGGCGCCGCGCTCGATCACGTGGCGGCTGACGTGGCGGCCGTACGTCACGATCGCGTCGGCATTCTTGTAGAGCCTGTTGGTGACGCGCTCGGTGCGCCGGTGGAACGCCGTGCCCGGATGCGCCCACAGCGTCGCCCAGAGGACGACCGGCCTGCGGCGCAGGCGGGCGCCGCCGTACGACGCCGCCAGCGCGAACTTGCCCACGAGGCCCGTGACCACGACGTCGTAGTCGCCTCGGAGGACGCGGGTCGCGAGGCCCGGCGTGATCCGCGTACGGCCCAGCCAGAAGCCCTTGGGGTGGCTGCTCTCGATCGCGTCGGACGTGGCCTGCCCACCCTGCCAGTACCACTCGCCGCCGTCCGAGAAGAACACGTACCGCACCGGCACCCGGCGGGCCAGCTCCTCGTAGAGCGGCTTGCGGTAGTGCGTCAGCAGGTTGGTGACGAACAGGAGCCGGGGACCTGCCGCGCGGCTGTCTGACACGCGGCTATGGTGCCAGGCGTGGCGAGGTCGCGGGTGGTCGTCTACGACCCCGACGGCGTGAACCCGTACGGCCGCGAGCTGGCCGCGCAGCTCGCCGCCTCCGGCTACGCCGTGACCGCTGTGGTGCCGGGGGATGCGGAGTGGCGACCGCCCGGCGTACGGACCCTCGCCGTCCTCGCGTACAACTCGCCTTCCTCCCGTCTGGCGCAGGCGTTCCGGCTCGCGCGGGGGCTGCTCGTGGTGCTGGCGCTGGCGGCGCGGCCGGGTCAGTGGGTGGTGGCCTGGTCGCGGTCCGATGCGCTCGTGCTGTCGCTCGTGGCGCGCGTACGGCGGCTGCACCTCGTCGTGCACAACCCCGGGCCGCGCGACACGCTCTCCCCCCGTCTGCGGCAGGCGGCCGCTACGCGCGTCGTGCACTCCGCGTCGCTGGCGGAGCCGGGGGCGGCCGTCTGCGCGCACCCGCTGTACACGCACTGGCTCGCGTCGTACGCCGCTCCCGTCGCGCCCCACGACGGCGTGCGGCTGCTGCTCCTCGGCCACTCCCGCCCCGACAAGGGCGAGGACGTGCTGCCGTCGTTGCTGGCTCTGCTCCCGGAGGACGTGACCGTCGTGGTCTGCGGCAAGCGGGCAGCGCCGGCGGGGCCGCGGGTGGAGGACCGTACGTCGCGGTCGTTCGTCCCCGACCGCGAGCTCGCGGCGACGCTGCTGTCGTGCGACGCGCTGCTGGCGCCGTACACCGGCGCGACGCAGAGCGGCACCGTCGCGCTCGCCGTCACCGCGGGCCTGCCGGTCGTCGGCTTCGACTCGGGTGCCGTCGCCGAGCTGGCCGGCGACGAAGGGCTGGTGCCCGAGGGCGACGTGGCGGCGCTGGCAGCCGTGGCGGCGCGGGTGCGTACGCTGCCGCGCCCATCGCCCGACCCCGGGGCGACCGCGCGCGACTGGGCGAAGGTGCTCGGCTGATGCGTGTGCTCGTCGTGCACAACCGCTACGTCTCCGCCGTCCCCTCCGGCGAGAACGCCGTCGTCGACGAGGAGGTCGCCGCCCTGCGCGAGGCGGGCGTGGACGTCGTGACGCACCTGCGGTCGAGCGACGAGATCGCGGGCCTCTCGCCTGCGCTCGCGGTGCGCCCGGTCTACTCGCGGGTGGACGCCCGTGAGGTCGCGGCGAAGCTCGACGGCGTCGACGTGCTGCACCTGCACAACCCGTACCCGCTCGTCTCGCCGTGGGTCGTCCGCGTCGCCAAGCGCGCCGGCGTGCCCGTCGTCCAGACCGTGCACAACTACCGGCACGGCTGCGTCGCCGGCTCGCACTATCGCGACGCGCGCGTCTGCGAGGACTGCCTGCCGACCCGGACGCGCTGGCCCGGCGTCGTCCACGGCTGCTACCGCGGATCCCGCGCGCAGAGCCTCGCGCTGACGACGGCCGAGCTGCTGCACACCGGCACCTGGAACTCCGTCGACCGCTACCTCGCGCTGACGTCGTTCGCCAAGCGGAAGCTCGTCGAGGCGGGGCTGCCGGAGTCGCGGATCGTTGTACGGCCCAACTCGACGCCCGACCCCGGGCCTTCCTCGCCGCCCGGCGAGGGGCTGCTGTTCGTCGGGCGGCTGGACGAGGAGAAGGGCGCGCCGCTGCTCTACTCGGCGTGGTCCCCGGAGGTGCCGCTCACGGTGATCGGCGCCGGTCGCTTCGAGCCGCCGCCCGGCATCCGCTACCTCGGCCCGCAGCCGGCCGACGTGGTGGCCGCCGAGATGGAACGTTGCGCCGCCGTCGTCGTCCCCTCCGTTGTGTACGAGGGTTTCCCGCGAGTCGTGGTGGAGGCGTTCGCGCGCGGCCGTCCGGTGCTCGCGACGTCCGTGGGGCCGTTGCCGGACCTCGTGACGGCAGAGCGCGGCTGGCTCGCGCCGCCGACCCCCGAGGGCCTGCGCGACGCGATGGCGCACGTGTCCGCCGATCCTTCGCGGGGCGCCGCGGCGCGCGCGCACTACCTCGCGGAGCTGACCCCGGAGCGGACCATGCGGTCACTTCTGGCCGTCTACGACAGCGTCGTTGGGTAGCGTGACGCCATGGGTGTCGAGGACTGCCGGATCATCGACCTGCCGAAGATCGCGGACCCGCGAGGGAACCTGACGTTCGTCGAGCAGCAGCGGCACGTGCCGTTCGACATCAGCCGCGTCTACTACCTGTACGACGTGCCCGGCGGCGAGTCCCGCGCGGGGCACGCGCACAAGACCAACCACGCGTTCATCATCAGCGCGTCTGGGTCGTTCGAGGTCATCGTGCGCGACGGCTGGCAGGAGCGCCGGTTCTTCCTCTCGCGCTCGTACTACGGCCTCTACCTGCCGCCGATGATCTGGCGCGAGCTCGACAACTTCTCGTCAGGGTCCGTCTCCTTGGTGCTGGCGTCGCACCCGTACGAGGAGGACGACTACTACCGCGACTACCGCGAGTACCTCCGCGCGGTGAGCGCCCCGGCGTGATCCGGTTCCTCGACCTCCAGGCCTGCCACGCGCCGATCGAGGCGGAGCTGGTCGAGGCGGCGACGCGCGTCGTGCGGTCTGGATGGTTCGTGCTCGGGCCCGAGGTGGAGGCGTTCGAGGAGGAGTGGGCCACCTATGTCGGCGCGCGGTTCTGCGTGTCCGTCGGCAACGGCCTCGACGCGCTGACACTCACGCTGCGGGCGCTGGGCATCGGCGCGGGCGACGAGGTGGTCGTGCCGTCGCACACGTTCGTGGCGACGTGGCTCGCGGTCGCGGCGGCGGGGGCGACGCCGGTGCCCGCCGAGGTCGATCCCGCCACCTACAACCTCACGTCGTACCGCGTCACCCCGCGGACCCGCGCGGTGCTGCCCGTGCACCTGTACGGCCAGCCGACCGCGGTGCCGGTCGCGGCGTCGCTGGTGTACGTCATCGAGGACGCCGCGCAGGCGCACGGCGCCACCTTGAACGGCGTCCGGGTCGGCGGCGGCGGCGCGACGGCGTGCTGGTCGTTCTACCCGGGCAAGAACCTCGGCGCGCTCGGCGACGCCGGCGCCGTCACCACCTCGGATCCTGCTCTCGCGCAACGGCTCCGGCTCCTCCGGAACTACGGCTCCGAGCGGAAGTACGTGCACGAGGAGGCCGGCGTCAACAGTCGCCTCGACGAGCTCCAGGCCGCCGTGCTGCGGGTGAAGCTGCGCCACCTCGACGCCTGGAACGCGCGCCGTCGCGAGATCGCGTCGCGCTACACGTCGGGTCTCGCCGGCGTCGTCGAGACGCCGGTCGTCGCGAAGGGGGCCGAGCCGTCGTGGCACCTGTACGTCGTCCGCTCGCCCGACCGCGACGGCCTCGCGGCGCGGCTGCGCGAACGCGGCGTGGAGACGCTGATCCACTACCCGACGCCGCCGCACAAGCAGGCGGCGTTCGCGGGCATCGCCGGGTCGCTGCCGGTCGCCGAGCGCCTCGCGGCCGAGGTGCTCTCGCTGCCCATCGGCCCGCACCTGTCCGACGCCGACGTCGACGCGGTCATCGCCGCCGTACGCGATGCGTCGTAGCGCCCCCACGCTCGTCAGCGTCTGCATCCCGAGCCTGAACACGCGCGCGACCATCGGCGAGCAGCTCGACGCGCTGGCGGCGCAGACGTACGACGGCGCGTGGGAGGTCGTGGTCCTCGACAACGGCTCGACCGACGGCTCCGACGTCTACGTCATGGAGTGGGCTTCGCGGCTGCCAGGGCTGCGGGTCGAGCGCGTGGCGGAGCGGGGCATCTCGAACGTCCGCAACGCCGCTCGCCGGGTCGCGCGCGGCGACCTGCTGGCGTTCTGCGACGGCGACGACGTCGTGGTGCCCGGCTGGCTGGCCGCGCTCGTGGCGGCGGCGGAGTCGTACGACGTCGTGGGCGGCGTGCTCGACGACACCGCGCTGAACCCGCCGAACGTCGTGCGCTGGCGCGGTGCGATCCCGCGCGACGCGCTGATGGTGCCGCTGGGGTACCTGCCGTTCGCGCCCGGCGGCAACTGCGCGGTGTGGGGCGACGTCATCGACGCGCTCGGCGGCTGGGACGCGTCGTACGTCGCGGGGTCCGACGACGTGGACTTCGCGTGGCGCGCGCAGCTGTGCAGCTACACCGTCGGCTTCGCGCCGGACGCCGTCATCGCGTACCGCTACCGTGCGGACGCGCGGGGGCTGTACCGGCAGTCGTTCCGCTACGGCCGCACCGAGGCGTTGCTGCAACGCAGTTTCCCCGCCGCGCCGCGGCACGGCGTACGCGACCTGCTGCGGGTGTGGCGCGGGCTGCTGCGCAAGGCGCCCGGCCTGCGCCGCAACGACGACGACCGCGTGCTGCTGCTGCGCGAGTACGCGTACCACGCAGGGCGCCTCGTCGGCAGCGCCGAGCAGCGCACGCTGCTGCCGTAGTTACTCGTAGATCTCGTCGATGACGAGGATGTTGCGGCGCATCCCGGCGTAGTGCCACCGGATGACGTGACCCGAGTCCGGCAGCACCGCCAGCGACCTCCCGTACTGGTCGAGGTCCGTCAGCGCACCGGGGACGGCTTGTCCGCGGCGGAGCGCCTCCACGAAGAGCCTGGCCTCCTCGGCGCGGGGGTGCGTGCGCAGGAACTCGGCGGCGCTCTCGTCGTAGCGGACCTCGTCGATCAATCAGCCTCCCCCGTGACGGCACTTACTGCGGAATCCCGAACTCTCGGCAGAACTCGTCCCACGACACCGTGCGAGCGGTGCTCTCGTCGATGCCGGGTCGGTTCTCCGCGAGGGCACGCAGAATGCGGCCCAGGATGTCGAGGTCCTTCTGGTCGTTGCGTTCGATCGCGCTCATGAGGCGCCAGTAGATCTCTGCCTGCTTCTCCCGCGACAACCGCTGCAGCGCAACGGTGAGCGGCGACGATGCCATGTCGGCGGGCGGGGCGTACGCGAGCTCTGTCATGTCTCCATCGTGACAGGACGCCGCGAGGTGGCAAGCGCGCCATCCACAGGGATGTGGCGTCGGTACGCCGTTGTCCACAGCGCGCGCCCCAGCGGTTGCAGTCGGTTGACAGAATCAGGCGATGACGAAGTACGAGTCCACACCCGCCAGGTATCGACCCCACGACGACGAGGCCACCGCATACGAGGATGCGTTGGCACGGCTCGCCGAGGAGGGCTTTGAACAGCACCAGATCGGCCCGGCGAGGGCGAACCCCTCCGGACCCCGTGAGGGAGAGCGTTGAGCACGCGCACCCGTATCGACACTGACCGCGGGCTCGTCGTCCGCGCGGACGCGGGCTGACGTGGCGCTCGTCTCCGTGCTCATGCCGGCGTACAACCACGAACGCTGGGTCGCCGGCGCGGTCGAGAGCGTCCTCGCGCAGACCCACGCCGACGTCGAGCTGCTCGTCGTGGACGACGGCTGCACCGACCACACCCCGCAGGTGCTGGGCACCTTCGCCGATCCCCGCGTCCGGCTCCTCACCCACCCTGGCCGCGCCAACCGCGGCCTCCACGCCTCGCTACGCCTCGCGGCCGAGACCGCCCAAGGCGAGTGGCTGTCGTTCCTCGCCTCCGACGACGCGTGGGAGCCGCACCGCCTCGAACGCCTGCTCGCCGCCGGCGCCGACGCCGCGTACTCCCAGGCGGCGCTCATGGACGAGAGCGACGTCCCCACCGGTGTCGTCTGGGGCGCGCCACCCGACGACGACCTCTTCGGCAACCTGCTCGTCACCAACGTCGTCCCCGCCGCCACCGTCCTCGTGACACGGGAGGTCTTCGACCGGGCCGGCGGCGTGTCGGACGAGCGGTTCGAGGACCTCGACCTCATGCTCCGCGTCTCCGCGCTGACCGACGTGGCGTACGTCCCCGAGCCGCTCGCGCGCTACCGCGTCAACACGACCGGTATCGCCGCGCAGGTCCAGGCCGAGGGCCGTACCCGCGCCGAGTACGCCTCCGCCATCGAGCACGTCGCCTCATGGCCGGGCCTCCCCGAGCACCGCCGCGCCACCGCACGCAACGCGGCCGAGGCGTGGACGTACGTCCTCTCCGGCGACGCGCCGCCACCGGCACTCCAACCCCTCGTGGCCCGCATCGAGGCCGCCTGGGCCGCACCCGCGCGCCCGGGCCTGCTCGCAAGAGCCCGCGGCCTCCTCCGGCGGCGGTAACGTCGCACCGTGCCCGACGTGCGCCCCTGGTCCCCCGCCGAGCCCTGGGACGACCTCGTCGCGCGGTCGGTCAACGGCACGTTCCTCCACACCCGCCGCTACCTCGGCTACCACGGCGACCGCTTCGCCGACCGCTCGTTGATGCTCGGTGACAACGCCGTCCTCCCCGCCGCCGAGGACCCCTCCGACGCGACGACCGTGGTGTCGCACCCCGGCATCACGTACGGCGGCATCGTCCACGACGGCAGCCTCCGCGGCGACGCGATGATCGACGCGCTCCGCGCGGCCAGAGACCACTACAAGGCAGCCGGCTACCGCACGCTCCGCTACAAGACCGTCCCCGCGATCTACCACCGCGAGCCCGCGCAGGACGACCTCTACGCGCTGTTCCGGCTCGGCGCGCGTCTCTACAGACGTGACCTCTCCGCCACGGTCGAGCTCGCCGCCGGCACAACCGCGAGAAGTGACAGACGACGCAACCCGCGCGTCGCCACCAAGCGCGGCGCGATGCTCTCGACCGACCCCACCGATCTCGACGCGTTCTGGGACGTCCTCACCTCCAGCCTCGCCGCGCGGCACGCGACGAAGCCGGTGCACACGGCCGACGAGATGCGCACGCTGATGCACCTCTTCCCCGGCGCCATCACGCTGGAGACGGTCCTCCTCGACGGCGAGGTCGTCGGCGGCACCGTGCACTACCGCACCGACCGCGTCCTCCACTGCCAGTACTCGGCGGCGAGCCCGGCGGGCGCCAAGGCGTACGCGCTCGACCTCGCGTTCGCGAGGGCCATCGAGACGTGCGACCTGCCGTACTACGACTTCGGTGTGTCCACCGAGGACGGGGGCACGGTCCTCAACGCCGGCCTCTACGACTTCAAGACGTCGTTCGGCGCGCGCGGCACCGTGTGCGACTTCTACGAGCTCTCACTGGACGGTTGATGGAACGCATCGAAGGCCCCGACTTCGCCCAGGGCTACGCCCGCGCGCCCGGCGGCGACGCCGAGTCGTACTGGGAACGCTCCCCCGGCTCCACGACGCACAAGCTCGCGAACTTCCCGAAGTTCGTGGACCGCTCCTCGCTGTCCCGCTTCGTCGTGAAGTACGAGATCTTCAAGCAGGTGCTGAACGTCCCCGGGTCGGTCGTCGAGTGCGGCGTCAACCTCGGCGGCGGGCTGTTCACCTGGGCGCAGCTGTCCGCGATCCTCGAGCCGCTCAACCACCGGCGGCACGTCGTCGGCTTCGATACGTTCGAGGGGTTCCCCAGCGTCTCCGAGATCGACGCGGCGGGCGACAACTCGCGTGCCGTCGTCGGGGGCGTCAGCGGCGGCTCGGTCGCCGACCTCGAGGAGGCGATCGCCCTCTACGACGCCGACCGGCCGCTCGGGCAGATCCCCAAGGTGCACCTCGTCGCGGGCGACTTCCTCCAGACCGCGCAGCAGTTCCTCGCCGCCAACCAGCACTTCGTCGTCTCGCTGCTGTACCTCGACTTCGACATCTACGAGCCGACGCGGCACGCGCTGGAGACGTTCCTGCCACGAATGCCGAAGGGAGCGGTCATCGGCTTCGACGAGTTCCACGCGGCCGAGTGGCCGGGCGAGACGATGGCGCTTCTGGAGACCCGTGGCATCGCGAACGTCCGCATGGAGCGGCTGCCGTTCACCTCGATCTGCTGGGCCACGCTGGACTGACGCCCGGACTAGCGCTCCGCGTTGTACAGGCGCATCGTCAGCGGCGCGAACACCGCCACCAGAAGCGCGCTCCACGCCAGCACCCAGCCGATCTCGCTGCCCACGGACGTGCCGTGCATCAGTCCGCGCGCGGCCGTCGAGAGCTGGCTGACCGGGTTGACGTCCACGAACGCCCGCACCCAGCCCGGCATCGTCTTCGGGTCCACGAACACGTTGCTCGCGAACGTCAGCGGGAACAGCACCGTCATCGAGATCTGCATGACCGCCTCAGGCGTCTGCATCTTCAGCCCGACCGACGTCCACACCCACGACAGGCTGAACGCGAACACCAGCAGCAGCGCCACGGCCGCCAGCACGCCGAGCACCCCGGCACCGGGCCGGAAACCGAGACCGAAGCCCACGGTCATCATCACGACCGACGCCATCGCGTACCGCGCGGTGTCGGCGATGAGCATCCCCACAAGCACCGCGGGCCGCCAGATCGGCAGCGAGCGGAACCGGTCGAAGACACCTTTGGAGATGTCGTAGTTCAGCGCCTGGCCGGTGTACATCGTGATCCACGACACCGTCATGACGAGGATGCCGGGGAGCAGCTGCTGGAGGTACGCGCGCGGCGAGCCGGCCAGCGCGCCGCCGAAGAGGTAGGTGTAGAGCAGCACGAACATGATGGGGAACGCCGTCACGTCGAACAGCTGCATCGGCACGTGCTTGATCTTCAGCATCGCCCGCCACGCGAACGTCAGCGACGCCGACAGCGAGCTCGGCGCGGCGGGGCGCGCACCGGTCGCGACCGCCGTCCGCAGCGCGCCCTCGGTGAGGACGGGAGCGGTGTCGAGGGTGGTCATGCGACGGCCTCCTTCTCCTCGGCCGGGTGGCCGGTCAGCGCGAGGAACACCTCGTCGAGGCTCGGCTGCCCGAGCGAGAACTCCGCGACGTCGATGCCGGCGGCAGCCAGCTCGGCCAGCCCCGCGGCGACCCGGTCGGCCTCCGGCGCACGCGCCGAGACCGACGCGGGGTCGGAGTCGAGCGAGACCTCCTCGCCCAGCGCGCGGCCGAGGACGCGTACGGCCTCCTCGCGCCGCGAAGGGTCGTACAGGCGCGCTCGTACGGTGCCGCTCCCCACCAGCGCCTTGAGCTCGCCGCTGGTGCCCTCGGCGATGACGCGGCCGTGGTCGACGATCGCGATCCTGTCGGCGAGCTGGTCGGCCTCGTCGAGGTACTGCGTCGTGAGCAGCACGGTCGTGCCCTCCGACACGAGGACGCGCACGATCTCCCAGACCTGGTTGCGGCTGCGCGGGTCGAGGCCGGTGGTCGGCTCGTCGAGGAACAGCAGCTGCGGCGTCACGACGATGCTCGACGCGATGTCGAGACGGCGCCGCATGCCGCCGGAGTAGTCGCGGACGAGCTTGTCCGCCGCCTCACCCAGGCCGAACGCGTCGAGCAGCTCGCCGGCGCGAGACAACGACGTCTTCTTCGACAGGCCGAGCAGGCGGCCGAGGAGCACGAGGTTCTCGCGGCCGTTCAGCTCCTCGTCGACCGATGCGAACTGGCCGGTCAGGCTCACGCACGCGCGGACCGCGGCGGCGTCGCGTACGACGTCGTGCCCCAGCACCCGCGCGGAGCCCTCGGTGGGCTTGAGCAGCGTGGCGAGGACGCGAATCGTCGTGGTCTTGCCCGCGCCGTTCGGCCCGAGGACGCCGTGCACGGTGCCGGTCGGCACGGCGAGGTCGATGCCGTCCACGGCCCGGGTCTCGCCGAACGTCTTCACGAGACCCGACGTCTCGATCGCGAGTGCCGTCATCGTCGCCCTCCGCGCTCCGCGTAGTACGCCTCGGTCAGCTCGATCACCTGGACGTAGTTGCCGTCGGGGTCCAGCACGGTGCCGAACCACGCCCCGGCGTCCTCTCTGTACTCCAGCGGCGCGTGCCACGTCACGCCCATTTCGTCGAGGTGCGCCGCGGTGGCGCGAGCGTCGTCGACGTGGAAGTTGAGGACCACGCGCCCCGGCTCGGCCGTCGTGGTCGCCACGTCGGCACGCTGGTCGACGAGGACCGCGACGCCGCCGAGCTCGAGGAAGCCGTCGGCGTTGGGCTTCACGTCGAACGCGCACTCGTACCACGCGCGCAGCGGCCCCGGGTCCGCGGTGCCGAGCAGGATGCTGCCGAGGGAGGTGGTCATGGCGGTAGGACTCCTCCACTCGCCGGAACTCATCGGTCAGCAGCGCTGGACGAGCAGCCACTTGCCGTCGCGCTCGCCGTCGATCTCGAAGCCGAGGTGCGTGTGCACCGACAGCGAGCGCTCGTTGTGCTTGCCGACGAGGCCGTAGACGTACGTCAGCCCGCGCGACCGTGCCTCGGCGAGGATCTCGTCGGTGGCCCAGCGCGCGATGCCCTTGCCCCAGACGGAGGTGTCGCCGAGGTACATGAAGTACTCCGCGCCGCCGTCGTCCGAGTCCAGGTGCTTGAGGCCCATGACTCCGACGGGCGCGCCGTCGTACTCGATGCCCCAGATCGCGTAGTCCGTGCGGCCGGCGAGGGTGTCGTACCAGGCCTTCTGCTGCTCGCGCGTCATCGCGGCGCTCATCGTCAGCCGTGCCATCTCGGGGTCCTGGAGCCACGCGTACGACGCGTCGAGATACGTCTCGTCGAACGGCACCCGCCGTGCCGTCATCCAGCGCTCCACTGCGTCGGCACGTCGATGAGGCCGTGGTCCCAGTTGCCCGCCGAGTGCTCGGAGCCGACCACCGTGATGTCGAACAGCCGCGACTGCTCGATGACCGGCGACGTACGGTCGAACGCCAGCAGCTCGAGCAGGTTCGGCCCAGGGAGTGCGTTGACGTCCTCCACGACGATGCGGACGCGGTGCTTGCCGGGCTTGAGCGTCAGGCCCTGCTCGTCGGAGTACGACGCCCACAGCAGCTGCTTGTCCTTGTTCGCCCAGGCGAGGCCGACGACGGCGTTGTCGGTGCCCTGCGCGACCGTGACCTCGCACTCCAGCGTGAGCGGCTCGTGCAGCCCGATCGACCGCGTACCTGCCGGAACGGTGTCGACGTGGCCGACCTTGATGCGCTCGCCGCCGGTCTTCTCCGCCGACGTCAGCGGGTCGGGGGCCGCGTGGTACGTGTCGAGCAGCGCCTGGACAGGACCCTCGGCGACGACCTGCCCGTGGTTGATGAGCGCGCCGCGTTCGCAGGTCTCCTTGAGCACCCAGTCGTTGTGGCTGACGAACATCAGCGTGACACCGTCGTTGTTGCGCAGGCCGGCGAGGTGCGAGTAGCACTTGCGCTGGAACGCCAGGTCGCCCACCGCGAGGATCTCGTCGACGATGAGGATGTCGGCGGGCAGGTGCGCGGCGATGCCGAACGACAGCCGCGCGTACATGCCCGACGAGTAGCGCTTCACCGGCGTCGTCGCGAACCGCTCGATCTCCGCGAACTCCACCGCCTGCTCCACGAGCCGCTTCGCCGCGGCACCGCGCAGGCCGGAGATCGTCGCCGCGAACTTCGCGTTGTCGAGCCCCGACAGGTCGGGGTGGAAGCCGATGCCGAGCTCGATGAGCGCGACGACCCGGCCGCCCTTGCGGATCTCGCCGCGGGTCGGGTGCGTGACGCCGGCCAGGCACTTCAGCGCGGTGCTCTTGCCCGCGCCGTTCGCCCCGATGAGCGCGAACGACTCGCCCGGCTCGATGCTGAACGTCACGTCGTCCAGCGCCTTGAGCCGGTCGCCTCGGCCGACGCCGTCCCCCCACGGCATCGCCGCCGCGATGAACGCGCGCGGCTTGCCGAGCCGGTACTCCTTCGTGACGCCGCGGAACTGCACGGCACCGCGCGGGACCCGAGGTGTCACCGGCCCTCCCCGCCCTGCTGCGCCGCGTCCGGACAGCGCCCGGCTGCGTTCTCGTCGCGGCCGATAGCGCAGCTATCGGCCACTCCTGCGGCCTTGCCGGCTCGCCGCCCGGCCCGCGGCTCGCGACGGGCGGGAGAGCCGGTGACACCTCTAGGCGACATCGGGGAACCGCCGTTCGACCCGGTGGAAGTACCAGAGCCCGAACGCGAAGAAGCCCGCCGCGATGCAGAGCGACCCGATCCAGCGCGACGTCGTGGGCCCGGGCACGTCGAGCAGCGACGCGCGGAACCCCTCCACGAACGTCCCCATCGGGTTCTGCTTGAGCCAGCCGGGGATGTCCTTGCTGGAGTAGCCGACCGGCGTCACGAGCAGCGCGAGCTGCATCGCGAGGGGCACGACGTTGCGGATGTCGCGGAGGAACACCGTGACCGCCGCGAGGAACGTCCCCACGCCGCTGGACAGCAGCATCGTGCCGACGATCGCCACGAGGAACGGCAGCGGCGCGAACCGCATCGGCGGGTCCTGCCAGAGGAACAGCACCGGCACCAGCAGCAGCCCGGCGGCGAAGTCGACGGCGGGCAGCAGCGCGCCGGCCAGCGGCGCGACGACGCGCGGGTAGTTGGCCTTCGACGCGACGTGCATCGACCCGAGCATGGCGGAGTTGGCGTTGCCGACGCCGACCGAGAACAGCGTCCAGATCAGCATGCCGGGGAAGACGAACGACGCGTACGGGATGCCGACCTCGAAGCGCGCGACCCGCCCGAAGAGGAACACGAACGCCGCGGTGAGCGCGACCGGCTGCACGATCGCCCACATGCTGCCCAGCAGCGTCTGGGTGTAGCGGATGCGGAAGTCGCGACGCGTCCACTCGACGAGCAGGTAGGCGGTGGCGGCGAAGTTCATGGCGCCGACGACACTAACGGACACGGCGGGCAGGAACGGACAGAATCCACACATGGGAGACGGTCTGCGGACGGCGGCGTTCTACCTGCCGCAGTTCCACCCCATCCCGGAGAACGACGAGTGGTGGGGCACGGGCTTCACCGAGTGGCGCAACGTCGCTCGCGCGCGGCCGCTGTTCCCCGGCCACTACCAGCCGCACCTGCCCGGCGAGCTGGGCTTCTACGACCTCCGCGTGCCCGAGGTGCGTGAGGCGCAGGCGGACCTCGCGCGCGACCACGGCATCGGCGCGTTCTGCTACTACCACTACTGGTTCGCCGGCCGGCGGCTGCTCGAACGCCCGTTCGCCGAGGTGCTCTCGTCGGGCACGCCGGACCTCCCGTTCCTCCTCTGCTGGGCGAACGAGAACTGGACCCGCGTCTGGGACGGCGGGTCGCGGAACGTGCTGATGCCGCAGGCGTACTCCGACGCCGACGACGTCGCGCACTTCGCGTGGCTGGCGAGGGCGTTCGAGGACCCGCGGTACATGCGCGTGGACGGCAAGCCGGTGTTCCTCGTCTACCGCGCCTCGGACCTGCCCGACCCGCGGCGTACGACGGAGACGTGGCGCCGCGAGGCCGCGCGGATGGGCATCGGCGAGCTCTACCTCGCGCGCGTCGAGGGCTTCGCGTCGGAGCGGGCGGTGCCGCCGGCGGAGTGGGGGTTCGACGCGGGGGTGGCGTTCGTGCCCGACTACCAGACGCTGGGGCGGCCGCTGCGGCGCTCGCTGTTCTGGCGAGGGATGCGCACGCTCGGCATGACGGCGAAGGGGTACCGGCAGAACGTCTTCTCGTACGACGCGGTCGTCGACGAGATGCTCGCGCGCCCGCTGCCCGACTACCCGAGGCTGCCGTGCGTCACGGTCGCGTGGGACAACTCGCCGCGCCGCAAGGAGCACGCGGTCATCTACCGCGACGCGACGCCGGAGACGTACGAACGCTGGCTGCGCGAGGAGGCGCGGCGGCTGCGCGCGCGGGCGGACGTACCGCCGCTGCTCTTCGTCAACGCCTGGAACGAGTGGGCCGAGGGCTCGCACCTGGAGCCCGACGAGCGCTGGGGCCGCGCCTACCTCGAGGCGACGAAGCGCGCCCTCGCCTGACCCCGCCCCCGCCAGTTACCGGTGAGTACGGACGGCCAAAGCTACCGCGTGAGCACGGCCGTCAGTCCGTACTCACCGGTAACGTCGGTCAGCGGTCGCCGAGGGCGCGTTCGATGCGGGCGAGGCGCGCCTCGACGGCCTCCTGGTGCTTCTTCTGCTGGCGGGCCAGCACGTCGAGCGACATCTGCAAGCGGCCGATCGCGGCGATGACGGCGAGCGTACGGCCGCGTTCGAGCTCGGCGTCATCGACCGCCGGCTCCGGAGCGGGTGGCGGGGCCGGCTCCTCGACCGGCGGCGCGGCCGGCGGCGGCTCGGCGGGACGGCGCTCGGGGCGCTTGAGCGCCGGACGCAGGGCCTCGTCGGACTCGGTCATGCGCTACCGCCCCACCCGGTCGGACCAGCGCCTGCCCCACTGCGTGGGCTGCGGCTTCCGGCCGTAGTACTCCTCGTAGTAGCCGTGCGCCGACGACGTCGGGACGGCGTTGAGAACGCAGCCGACGACGGTCGCGCCGACGGTGTCGAGCCTGCGGCGGGCCTCGGCGGCCTGCGCCTTCTGCGTCTGGCCGTACCGGCCGATGAGCACGACCCCGTCGCACTGCGTCGAGAGCACGACCGAGTCGGTCACGGGGAGGATCGGCGGCGCGTCGAACACCACCACGTCGGCGAGGTCGCGCAGCCGGTCGACGAGGCCGGCCATCGCCTCGGAACCGAGCATCTCGCTGGGGTTGGGCGGCAGCACGCCGGACGTCAGGACGTCGATGCCGTGCCACTGCTGGAACGCCTCCTCCAGCGGCAGCCTGCGCGTGATGACGCCGGTGAGGCCGGACGCGGCTTCGAGCCCGAGCACCTCGGCGAGCCGAGCGCGTCGCAGGTCGGCGTCGACGAGGATGACGCGCTCACCGGACTGCGCGAGCGCGGCGGCGAGGTTGATGGCAGTCGTCGTCTTGCCCTCGCCGGACACCGACGACGTGACGAGGATCGTCGACAGCGGGTCGTCGGGGTTGACGAAGCGGACCGCCGTACGCAGCGTCCTGAACGACTCGCTCACCGGGCTCAGCGCGTCGTCGGGGACGGGCTTGTCGCGGAACTCCCTGCTGCGCGGCGTCACCGCGAGCAGCGGCGCGCGGAACGACTCCGTGGCCTGCGCCGGCGTCTTCACCGAGCGGTCCAGCGTGTCGAGCGCCAGCGCCAGGAGGACGCCGACGACGAGCCCGAGGATCCCGCCGAGCGCGTAGTTGACGCGCGGCCGCGGCGAGACCGGAGAGCCCGCCGCGACGGCCTTGTCGATGACCTGGGCGGTGACCGGCGTCGCCTTCCCCTTCTCGAGGTCGGCGATCTTCTCGATGAGGACCGCGGCGGCCGCGTCGGCCAGCGCGCGGGCCTTCTCCGGGTCGCGGTCGGCGGCGACGACGTCGATGAGCAGCGTCTCCGGGCGCGGCGTCGCTCCGACTCTGCCCTCGACGTCGAACGTGTTGCGTCCGATCCGGCCCGCGATCTCCTCGGCGGCGCTGCGCGACGTGGCGATCTGCGCGTACGACTGCAGCAGTTGCACCGTGAGCTGCACGCCCTGGACCTGCTCGGCGACGGTGCCCGCGCGGGGGATGTTGACGAACAGTCGCGACGACGACTCGTACCTCGGCTCCGCGCGCTCGGTCACGACGCCCGCGCCGAGCAGCCCGGCCAGCAGGCAGATTGCGAGGGCGCGCCAGCGCCTGCGCAGCAGGCCCAGCACGGAGCGGACGTCCACGTCGGCGAGCCTAACCGCGCAGACGCCGCTTGGCGGCGCCTCCGGCACGACGGGCCAGGATCGTGGCGCGGCGGCTAGCAAGCCGTGCCTGCGCCCGCGCGATGCTCGGAACGCCGCCGTGCCGCCGCAGGTAGGCGGCGTGCCTGCGGAGGAACGCCCAGTTGTTGCGGAGCAGCCAGTACTCGTACGGCACGACGCGCGGGTGCTGCCCGCCGCCCCAGTGCCCCGCCTGCCACGACGCGGTCTCGGGCGTGCAGACGACGCGGTGGCCCGCCTCGACGGCGCGCAGGTAGAAGTCGGTCTCCTCGCGCCACGCGTTGCCGCGCAGCGTGTCGTCGTAGCGGACGCGTCGCGCGACCTCGGTGCGCACCAGCGCGAGCGCGCAGAGGAACGGCGTCTCCATGGTGTGCGGAGGGAACGTCCCCGGGTGCGTGTCGAGCCCGAACTCCGCTGTCGGCTCCGCGCGGCGCCTCGCGACCTCGGCGGCGTAGCGCTCCTCGGGGACGTTCAGCCACGGCGCGCCGACGACGTCGGCTTGCGTCTCGGTGGCGACGCGCAGCAGCGTCGTCGCGTAGTCGTCGGGGAAGCCGCAGTCGTCCTCGAGGAACACCACCCACTCCGTCGTCGCGGCCTCGACGCCGGTGTTGCGAGCGGCGGGCGAACCCCTGTTGGGGTCGTGCCTGATGACCGTGAGCCTGGGGTCGTCGAACGCCGCGAGCACCTGTCGCGTGTCGTCCGTGGACCCGTCGTCCACGACGACGACGCGCTCGACGCCGCGCAGCGCGAGGAAGCGCGGCAGCGTCGTGGGCAGGGCGGCGCCGCGGTTGTACGTCGGCAGGATCGCGGTGATCATCGGCGCCCCGGCGACGTCAGCACGGCCCGCGCGAACGCCTCGCCGAGCGGTCCCCACGCGTGCTCCTCGGCGACCTTGCGCCCCGCGGCGGCGAGCGCGCGGCGGCGAGGCAGGTCGCCGAGCAGCAGCGCGACGGCGTTGCCGAACTCCCTCGGGTCGTCCGCGATCGCGCACGCGCCGCCGACGCGCAAACCCTCGACGCCCTTGCTCGTCGACAGCACGGGCCGGCCGGCGGCGAACGCCTCCAGCACCTTGAGCCGCGTACCTCCGCCGTGGTGGAGAGGCACCGCGACGAGGGCCGCGCGCTCCAGCAGCGGCGCCACCGACTCGACCTCGCCGAGGACGCGGACGCCGTCCATCGGGGGGAGCGTTCCCGCGCTGCGTCCCGCGACGGTGAGCGGCGGAAGCCCTGCGCGCCAGACGTTTCCGGCCCACCACTCCACGGCGTGGCGGTTGGGTCCGTAGTCCATCGCGCCGACGAACAGCACGTCCCCGTCGGCCCGCACCTCGGTCGTGACGGAGGGGATGTCGGTGCCGTTGGGGACGACGGTGGCGTCGATGCCCAGGAGGCCGCGGTCGCGCTCGGAGACGACGACCGTGGTCGCGCGCGGGTCGGCGACGAGGCGGCGTTCGGCCGCGACCAGGCGCTTGTCGGTGGAACGGTCGGCCTCGACGTTGTGCAGCGAGAGGACGTACGGGCCATGCCTCGGCACGAGCGGGAAGAGGTGCACCCACTCGACGACGACGTGGGATGCGTTGGCGGCCAGTCGTTCCGCGGCCTTGGCTCCCGCGCGCGAGCAGGACCGCGCGGTGGCGCGCGGCCAGCCCCGCGCGAGGCCGAGCGCGCGCAGAGGCTTGGCGGGCGACGGGACGGGCGTGTGCGAGGCGACGGGCAGCTCGCCGCCGGAGCGTTCGGTCGTCAGCAGGTCGACCTCGGCGTGCCGGGCGAGGGCTTCGAGCAGCCGCAGCGAACGGATCGCGCCGCCGGAGCGCGGGGCCGTCGTCAGCTGCGTACCGACCCAGAGGACGCGGTCAGCCACGCAGCAGCTCCCGCGGCCGGGTGGCGAGCACCATCGCGATGACCGCGGCGGTGATGCCGGGCCGGTGCAGCAGGCTGGTCTGCGAGATCGACTGGATGCCGTACCCGAGCAGCGCGAGGCTGCCGACGAGGATGCGCAACGACACCTCGGTCGGCAGCGTGCGCACCGCCGTCACCGCCGCGCGCCAGGCCGCGATCCCGAGCCAGACGAGCGCGGCGACGCCGAGCAGGCCGGTCTGGAGGTACGCGAACAGCAGGCTGTTGTGCGAGAACGGCCGGTCCTCGTAGACGACGACGCCGAGGCGCGGGTTGTAGAACGGCCGCCGCGCGCCGTACGACCGCCCGAGACCGACGCCGAAGACGGGGCTCTCGCGCAACGCCTTGAAGGCGAACGGGTACTCCGTCGCGCGGTCCTGGATGGCGTCCTCGTTGCGGACCTCGGGGTTGACCAGGCTCTCCAGCCGCGCGGGCACCTGCTCGATGCTCGGGCCCAGCACACCGCTCGCGGCGGTGCCCCAGAGGACGGGCAGCAGCAATGCGCCGATGGCCGCCGTTCTCAGGCCTCTCCCTGGCCTGCGCGGGCCTGGCCGCAGCAGCGCGAGGAGGCCGCCGCAGACGACGAGCGCACCCCACGACGACCGGTTGAACGAGAAGACCCAGACACCGAGGAAGAGCGCGAGGCGCAGCGCGTTGGCGCGGGTCATGCCGTACGCGAAGACCTGGCCCAGCACGATGAGCGTCGCGAGGAAGAGCAGCCAGAGCATGGCTGGGCGGATGCGGTTGACCTGTGTCGTGATGCCGAACGTGTTGATGGGGATGTTCGGCGCCTCGCTCGGCGTCGAGCTGCCCGTCGCCGCCGCGCCGAGGACGACGAGCGAGCCGAAGACGCAGAAGCTGACGACCCAGCGTTCGAGCCTGCGCTTCTCCGCCGCCGTCGCGAACAGCGCCGTCAGCGGCAGCACGAGGAGGTAGACGAGGTACGACTTGTACTGGCCGAGGACGAGCGCGCGGTCGGCGTAGCGGAACAGGCCGTACGCCGCGCCGGCCGTGGCGCCGAGCACCAGCAGGACGACCGGCGAGGCGAACTGCCATGACGGCGTCTTCGCCTCGCGGCCGCGGCTGAGGACCCAGCGCGCGACGAGGGCGTAGGCCAGCACCTCGAACGTGTCCGTGACGATGCCGCCGACGGCGACCTGGCGGCGCAGCGGCTCCGCGAGCGGCGCGCTGAAGACGAGCATGACCGCGACCGTGACGCGGGGACGTTCGATGACGAGGACCGCGAGGCCGATCGCGAGGACGAGCAGCAGCACCATCGCGCCGCCGAGGAGGACGCGCTGGGCGGCGAGGTACGCGAACGCGGCAGCGCCCGCTGTCAGCGCGGCCGCGCGGGCGCGGTCGACGGTGGCGGGGGGCAGGTCGAGCGTGGCTCGCACGCTGGCGAGTCTAGGTCTCGGTGGCGTGCGTTCTGCCACGATTGCCACATGTCGCTGGCGGCTCGGCTGGTCTACCTGCGGGACCGTCCCGGGCTGCGCCGCGTCGCCAAGGAGCTGCTGGCGCTGTACGGCATGGAGGTGCCGCCCGGCGTGCGCGTCGGGCCAGGGCTGCGCGTCATGCACCGCGGCTTCGGCACCGTCGTCCACCCCGGCGTGACGCTCGGCGCGAACGTCACGCTGTACCACGGGGTCACCATCGGCCGCGCCGACCCGTGGGTGCCCGGCGACCTGAGCCCGTTGCAGCGCATCGTGCTCGAGGACGACGTCGTCGTCTGCGCGGGCGCGGCGATCCTCGGCAAGAGCGGCGTGCTCACCGTCGGGCGCGGCACCGTCGTCGGGGCGAACGCCGTGCTGCTGTCGTCGACCGGCGAGAACGAGATCTGGGCGGGGGCGCCGGCCCGGCGCGTGGGCCGCCGTGAGTGACGTGCTGCTCTGCGTCTACCGCGCGCGCAACGCTGACGTCGTCCGGCAGCTCGTACGTTCCTGTCTGCGGAGTGGCGGTGCGGCGCGCTTGTGGGCGCTCGACGAGACCGTGCCTTCTCTGTCGCGGTGGACCGTGGGGAGCGGACCTGGCACGAAGTTCTCGCTGGTGAACGAGCTGCTCGCTGTGTCGGCTGTCGCGCCCGATGCGTACGTGGTCGTGGCCGACGACGACGTACGGCTGGTGTCGTGGCGCCTCTTCCTGCGGCTGGCGCGGCGGGCGGCGTTCGACCTCGCGCAGCCGGCGCACCGCCGGCACCTCTCCCACCTGTCGCACCCGGTGACGCTGCGGGCCCGGTGGTCGGTGGCGCGGGTGACGGAGTTCGTGGAGATCGGGCCGGTGTTCGCGGTGTCGCCTCGGTGGCGTGCCTCGGTGCTGCCGTTCCCGGAGGACGCGGGGATGGGCTGGGGGCTCGAGGCGGACTGGTACGCGCTGCACCGGCGCGGCGCCCGGCTGGGCATCGTGGACGCGGCGCCGATGCGTCACCTCGCGCCGGTGGCGACGTCGTACTCGCAAGGACCCGAGCGCGAACGGCTCGCGGAGCGGCTGGCGGCGGCGGGCCTCGGCGGGCTGCACGAGATCCAGGGGACGCTGGCGACCTGGCGCCCCTGGCAGCGCACCCCGCCGTGGCTCCGTTAGCCGAGGTCGAGCGCGAACATCGCCGCCTGCGTCGTCGTGGACAACGTCGATCCGAGGACCACCTTCGCGGTATAGGTCCCCGGGACGAGCCATCCAGGCGCGTACCACGTCGCCAGGTTCGTCGTGGAGGCATGGATGAGATGTGGTAGCGGCACGGGCAACGGCCCACCTCCGGGGCCGACGGGACCTCCTGAGGAAATGGTCATCGACTGGTGGTAGAAGCCGGACCGCTCCGGAACGGTGCGTCCGGGGAGTGTCGTGCCGTTGAACTGGCCGCACGGCGGTGCCGCGTCGGGCTCAATACAGAGCTCGTACGCGGAGACTCCCGTCGGGCCTCCAGCCTGCGCGTAGTTGAGCCGGTGGAGCAACGAGAAAGCCAGGGTGGTCGAGCGCACTGTCATGGGGAAAGTTGCAACCCCCGCATGGGGCACCGGCAACGCAGGCGAGGCTCCGGAGCCGGTAGGCCCAAGCGCAGCGACGTCGAACTGCAGACGCGTCCGCTGGGAGGTGGCTTTGCGAACCGAGCTGCGCAGTCCTTCCATCGGCACCCGGACAGTGCAGGCACCCTCCCCGAGGAGGTGCGCACGGTAGCGACCTGGTCGAAGCGTGACGGTGGTCTCGAACGTGGGCCCCTGGTTTCCACCACTGCCGTCGAGGAGCCTGGTACCGAGCCCGACCGGTGTCCGCGGCAGCGACGGGCCCGGAAGGACGTCGGCCGCGCTGCCGTACTCAAGAGCTGCGAAATCGACGGCTCCGGCGCCGGCCATGGCGTTCCCCGAGAGCGGCTGCAGGTAGAAGCCCCGAATTCCGCCACATCCCGTCCATGACCAGCCGTTCGCGCCGTTGTCCTGAAGTCGCATCGGCATGATGGTCACCGGCGACTTGAACGACACCTCGACCGAGGACGCGCCGCGCCCTGACAACACCAGCATCCCCGCGCTCTCGGATGCCGGTGCGGGCGTGTGCACGACGGCAAGTGCCGCGAGCGCAACAACAGCCGCGACGCGTACGCGAACGAGGCGTTTCGTCGACTCGCGGCTCGACCGTCGGCTCACCGGCAGGGCTGCGGCGCCGTGGGTCGGTCCACCTGCGGACCAGTGGGCGTGGGGTGGACGGTGTTATAGGTAACCGTGCACCCGATAGTCACCCACTTCCCGTCATGGTTGCGGTACTCGCCCTTCACCTTCGTCTCGACCAGGGCCTCACCGCGCATGTACAGATTCGGGAAGTTGTAGTACTCGACCCACAGACCCGCGTTGGGCAGGCTCGTCGCGGTATAGCGGCCATTCGCCGCCCGCGTCTGAGTGATCATCAGCGGAGCCCCGAACACGACCGGGGGCTTTCCATTCGGAGCGTAGTCCGTGAGTGAGATGGTGACGCGCGCGGCAGTCGAGCACTTCGTCGATGACCACGCCATCCCGCCGTTGGACCAGTCGTAGGCGACGGCGCCGTACTGCGGGTTGTACCAGACCTCCCAGCTCAGCGAGTGCGTCTCCATGCCGGTCTGCGTCGGCAGGCACGGCGCGGATTCAGACTTGGGCCGAACCGGCACCGCGAGGTGTACGTCAAGATCGACGCTCTTCTCGGCGACGCCACTACTGACCAGCGTCCATCCCTCTCCCGCGGCTTGCGCGGGCACGAGAAAGCCGCCGACGGAAGCGGCGGCGGCCAAGGACACGACCAACCTTCGCAAGCTTGTTCGCATCGTTCCCCCGTTCTATGAAATTAGGACAACTCGGGACCTTTGACCTGGGCCTAGGTGCTGTCAAGAGCAACGGCACCTCTACGCCAGGATCAAGGTGTCGTCTCACCCGGAAACAATGGCAAGCGATAGGCAGACACAGCGGCAGCACAGCCGGCCGCAACTGCCACGCCGAGGTCCAGCACAAGGCGCCGGGTGAAGACCTCGCCGGACGAGTAGTACGGCGTGAAGTACGCGAGGAAGCCGTCCACGTCGGTCGGCGCGACGGTCCAGGGCCGCCATAACGCCACGCAGCCCACCACCAGCGCCACGAGCGGCAGGTCGAGGCGCGGTGATCGCGCGACCGCCGCGAGGGCCGGCGCCAGCGCGATGGCCATGGTCGGCAGGAGCAGCCGGGCGGTGTCGTTGCCGCCGATGACGGCGAGCACGGCGTTGAGCAACGCCGCCGTCACCAGCAGCGCCAGCGGCCTGCGCGGGACCCGCCACGACGACCGCGCGACGAGCAGCAGCGGCACCAGCCCCAGCCCCGTCACGGTCATCCAGACCAGCCGCGCCAGCCCGCCGCCGCTGCCGAAGTGCGCCCGCAGCCACGTCTTCACGACCTGAACGGTCGACATCGACGTCCCCGCGGACGGCTGCAGGAAGTCGACCGCGACGGCCCCGGCACAAGCGACGGCGGTCACGACGGCGAGCCGCCACTGCGACCGGTCGAGCAGCGCGTCCACGACGACGACAGCCACGACGACCGGGCCCCACGACTCGCGCGCGAGGACGAGCAGCACGGCCACCGGCAACGAAAGCCACGGCCGCCCGCCGAGCAGCAGCACCAGCCATCCCAGCGCGAGCGCCAACGCCACGGGGTCGGTGGCCGCCGGGTACGCGAACGCCGCGTGCACGGTCAACGGCTGCAGCAGCACGAGGCACCCGGCCACCACCGCGGCGGCCACCGCCCGCGACCGAGCCGCGTCGCCCGCGAGCCGCACCACCAGGACACCGACGAGGAACGCCGCCACGGCCAGCGCGACCAGGTCCACGACGAGGAAGCGGTCCAGGACGGAGCCGAGGCGCAGGGCACGCACCAGGAGAGGCACGAGCGGACGGCGGCTGTACGGCGGCGCGATCCGTTCGCCGCGCGCCGCCGCGCAGTACTGCTCGCCGTCGAACCCGCACCCGTCCGCCTGCTCGATACGCCCGGTCGTGAACGCCTGCCACACCACCGCCGCGGCCGTGACCAGCGCGAGCGCCCAGGCGACGAGCGACAGCGGCCGCCGGGTCACCCGCGGGTCCGCCAGATGCCGACGAGCCGCCCCGCCGCGCCGGCCGCGGCCACGAGCCCGAGGGCGCAGCGCGACCGCGCGGAGTGCGCGACCGACGCGACGACCTGGCGTACCTCGGCGCGCGCGCTGACGGCGTTGCCGACCTTGCGGTCGAACGTCACCTGGTCGCGGCCTCGCGCGTACCGCTTGCGCACGAGGTTGCGCAGCAGCAGGTCCTCCTCGGTACGCCGGTGCAGCACCTCGGCGTCCGGCAGGTACAGCACCCGCCGCCCCGCCGCGCGCAGCCGGCGCAGCCACTCCTCCTCGTCGCCGCTCGACGGCAGCGTCACGTCGAACTGCCCGACGAGCTCGACCGCCGCGCGCGTGACGGCGAGGTTGGAGCCGTAGAGGACCGACGGCTCGATGACCGAAGGACCCGCGTCGAGAACGGTCTCGCCGAGCTCCTCACGGCCGCAGGAGCGGGGGGCGGCGCGTTCGAGCGAGAGCCGGATCGGGCCGCCGAACGCGCCCGCGTCCGGGTACGTCACGTAGCCCGAGACCAGAGCGGCCAGCCACCCGGGCGGCGCCACGACGTCGTCGTCCACGAAGCAGAGCAGCTCGCCCTGGGCTGCCGCGAGGGCGGCGTTGCGCGCGCTGTTCAGGCCGCCGTGCGGAGCGTCCACGAAGCGCACGCGCGAGTCCCGCGCCGCCCACCCGCGCGCGATCTCCGCGGTGTCATCGGTGGAGCCGTCGCTGACGACGACGACCTCGTACGACGGGTACGTCTGCGCCAGCAGCGACGTCAGCGCGCCGTCGAGCAGATGGGCGCGGTTGTACGTCGGCACCAGCACGCTGACGAACGGCTCGCTCATGGCTTCGGCTCCGGAGCGCCCTGCGTCGAGGCGCGGGTCGCGTAGTAGCGGTAGGTCACCGCGTCGACGAACCCCATACGGACGCCGAGGTCGCGCATCCGCCGCCAGAGGTTCCAGTCGTGCGGCTCGGGGATGCGGTGGCAGGTCGACGAGTACGTGAGGAAGCGCAGCCCCATCGAGTACAGCACCGACCCGTGCGTCACCTGGCCGACGGTCAGCTCGGGCGCGCCGAGGCGACCGAACGACCCGTCCGCGAAGTGCGTCTCCGTCACCGAGTGCACGAACTCCAGCCGCCGCGCCTTCGCCGCGCGCAGCAGCACCTCGACGTGGTCGTCGGTCAGCTCGTCGTCGTCGTCGCACGGCGCGATCCACGCGCCCTGGGCGAGCAGCAGCGCGGCGTTCATCGGCTGGGTGCCCGAGACGCGCCAGCGCTGCAGCGGGTCCGTGGGGTACAGGCCCGGCCGCGGCAGGTTCACGTAGCGCACGCGAGGGTCGCGGACCGTCGCCATGAAGCGGTCCGTCGCACCGTCCGTGCAGTCGCCGATGACGAGCACCTCGATCTTGGCGTACGTCTGCCGCAATGCGCTCGGCAGCGCCACGTCCGCCAGCGCCTCGGAACGGTTGAACGTCGGGATGCGGATCGTCACCAGCGGCTCGTCGTCGCCGTCCGGCTCCTCCCAGCAGACGTCGCGGCCGCCCCGCGCGCGGGCCAGCAGCTCCCTGTGGTGGCGCGCCTCGATCCGCTCACGCCACAGCTCGAGCTGCCCGTCGACGCCGCGCTCGGTGACGCGATGGCGTACGGCCTGCGCGATCCTCACGACACCGACGCTAACGTCTCGACGACCGCGGCACCGAAGATCGCGGCGTTCCACCTCTCCTCGGCGAACGCCCTGCCGGCCGCGCCCATCCGCGCGCGCAGTGCCGGGTCGCCGTGCAGCCACGTCAACGCTTCGCGCCAGCCGGAGACGTCACCCGCGTCTACCCAGCAGCCGCAGCCGATCGCCTCGACGTCGACGTCGGCAAGGTGCGGTGTCCGGGTCACGACGACGGGCTTGCCGAGGGCGAGGGCGTCGTTGAGCTCGGAGAGCCCGCTGATCTTCGCCGGGTCCTTCAGCGGGATCGCGACGACCGACGCGGCGACGAGGTCCTTGAGCACGTGCCCGTACGAGAACTTCGGACCGCCCGGCTCGACGGTGTCCTCGTGCGTCTCGTCGGTGACCAGCTCGACGCCCTCGGGTACGGAGAGGCCGCGGGGCGAGCGCGCGTAGACGACACCGGGCATGCCGTCGAGCGCCGCCAGCAAGGTCGGCTGGTCACGGTTGGTCTTGCCCGACGACACGACCGCGTCATCCGCCTCCGCGACGTAGCCAGGGAAATCGAGCGCCGGGCCCCACGGCGCCCACGTCACGCGCGCGGGGTCGAGGTCGAACGCCGCGAGCAGCTCCGAGCGGACGTACGACGACAGGCAGATGACGGCGTCGTACCCGCGCAGCTGCAACGCCGTCCGCGCTGTCCGCCGCGGGACCGTGTGCAGCACCGTGACGAGCGGCCTGCGCCGCAGCCGTAGCGCGCGCAGATAGGCGAGGAGGGCGAGGGAGTTGGGCTCGCCGCTGTACGCGGGGCGGCGCGCGCGGACGACGTACGCCTCCTGCCCGAGGTCGCCGAGCCGGTAGCGAAGCCGGCGCGCCAGCGCATCGGAGCGCGAGGTGAACGGCGCCACCGCGACGTCCCAGCCGGCCCGCTCCAGCGCGTCGGCGCCGTACAGGTGCTGCGCCGGGTAGACGCCGCGCGTGACGTCGGCGAACGCCTTCGTCATCGAGTAGTTGTTGGCGAACACGACACGGCGCACGTCAGTACGCGCCCCGTCCGCGGACGACCGCGCCGAACGTCTTCCAGAGGATCATCGCGTCCATCGCGACCGACCAGTTCTCGACGTAGTGCAGGTCGAGCCGGACGCTCTCCTCCCACGACAGGTCGCTGCGCCCGGACACCTGCCAGAGGCCGGTGACGCCGGGCTTGACGAGCAGGCGGCGCCGGACGTCGTAGCCGTACTTCTCGACCTCGCTGGGCAGCGGCGGCCGCGGGCCGACGAGGGACATGTCGCCCTTGACGACGTTCCAGAGCTGCGGGACCTCGTCGACGGAGAACCGCCGCAGCCAACGGCCGACGGGCGTGACGCGCGGGTCGCGGCGGATCTTGAAGAGGACGGCGTCCTTCTCGTTCTGCTCCGCGAGCTCGTCGACGACGCGGTCGGCGCCGACGTACATGCTGCGGAACTTCCAGATGCGGAACGCCTTGCCGTCGCGCCCGATCCGCTCCTGGCCGTAGAAGACGGGGCCGCGGTCGGTGACCTTGACGGCGAGCGCGACGAGCAGCAGCACCGGGCTCCCGGCGAGCAGCATGAACGCCGCCAGGGACCTGTCGAGCGCGCCCTTCACGAGCCGCCGGAACCCGGTGAACTCCGGCTCGTCCACGTGCAACAGCGGCAGCCCGGCGACCGGCCGGATCGTGATGCGCGGGCCGGCGACGTTGGTCAGCGAGGGCGCGACGACGAGGTCGACGCCGCTGCCCTCGAGCTGCCAGGCGAGGCGGCGTACGCCGTCCGCTCCCATCGCCCAGCCACCCGCGACGGCGACCGTGTCGGCACCGCACTCGCCGACCGCGCGCGCGGCCTCCATCGGCACGCCGTACACCTTCACGTGAATGCCGCCCGCGACGACAGGACGCTCCGTGTCGGGCACGCACGCGCCCACGACGCGCATGCCGGCGTGCGGCGACTCGCACATCTGCGCGACGACCGCCTCGACACCGTCGCGGGCGCCGACGACGAGGACGTTGTGCACCGCCCGGCCCTTGCGGCGCAGGCGGTGCAGGACGCGGCGGGCGCCGTAGCGGCCGAGCAGGAGCAGCACCGTGCCGAGCGGGAAGGCCACGCCGACGAACCCGCGCGAGAGCGGCAGCCGGAACACGAACGCCGTCGTCGCCACCGCGGCGAGGAGGCGTACCGACGAGTCGAACACCCGCCGGAACTCGTCCGACCCCACCCCGACGAACCTGCTCTCGTACGCCCGCCCGACCGCGAGCACGAGGACCCAGACGGGTGCGAGGAGGACGGCGAGGACGCCGTACGGGATGCCGTTGACGGTGCGGTCGACGCCGAAGCGGCCGAGCGCGACGTAGCCGGCGACCGAGATGAGCGCGGCGTCGACGAGGACCAGCGAGAGCGCGTACGACGCCTCCCACGCGGGCCGCGGGCGCGGCTCGGCGACCGGGTCGGGGACGGCGTTCTTGGGCATGCGGGGGCTGCGCACGCCGCGCTCCGCCGCCGACACCCGTGACCCTCCGGTTCTCCCCCTTCCCTTTCAACGGACGGTAGCCGCCTAACCTCGCGCCCGGGGGTACCTTCGTGGGCATGGCCGACGCCGTGTTCCCGTTGCCAAGGGACGCCCGCGTGTACGTCGCGGGGCACCGTGGCCTCGTCGGCTCGGCGATCTGGCGGCACCTGGAGTCGCTCGGCTTCGCTCGCCTCCTGGGTCGGACGTCCGCCGAGCTCGACCTGCGGGACAGGCCCGCGGTCGACGCGTTCTTCGACGCCGAACGCCCCTCGCACGTGATCCTCGCGGCCGCCAAGGTCGGCGGCATCGTGGCCAACGACACGTACCCGGCGGAGTTCCTCTCCGACAACCTGCGCATCCAGCTCAACGTCCTCGACGCGGCTCACCGCGTGGGCGTCTCGCGGCTGCTGTTCCTCGGCTCGTCGTGCATCTATCCGAAGCACGCGCCGCAGCCGATCCCGGAGTCGGCACTGCTGACCGGTCCGCTGGAGCCGACCAACGACGCGTACGCCATCGCGAAGATCGCGGGCGTGCTGCACGTCCAGGCGCTGCGGCGGGAGTACGGCGCGTCGTTCGTCTCGGCGATGCCGACGAACCTGTACGGCCCCGGTGACAACTTCGACCTCGAGTCGTCGCACGTGCTCCCTGCCTTGATCCGGCGCATGCATGAGGCGCGGGTCTCGGGCGCGCCGGCAGTGACGCTCTGGGGGACGGGGACGCCGCGGCGGGAGTTCCTGCACGTCGACGACCTGGCGCGGGCGTGCGTGCACCTGCTGGAGCAGTACGACGCGCCGGAGCCGGTCAACGTCGGTGTCGGCGACGACATCGCGATCCGCGACCTCGCGGCGCTCGTCGCGGACGTCGTCGGCTACGCCGGCACGATCGAGTGGGACACGTCGCGGCCCGACGGCACGCCGCGCAAGCTGCTCGACGTCTCGCGCATCACCGCCCTCGGCTGGAAGCCGGAGATCCCCCTGCGCGACGGCATCGCGGCGACGTACGAGTGGTTCCTGGCGAACCCGCCTGCGCGTTAGTCCGCGCTTTCTCCACAGCCGCGAAACCGGCGTCCACAGACTTACTCCCGCGTCGTTTCCGGCTCTCGCGCGCTCCTAGCCTCGGATCGGTGACGGAATGGCTGAGCGGCATCGACCGGAGAGACGTGGTGCGCATCGAGATCGTGCGCGTCACGCTCGAAGGCACGCCCTCAGCCGTGACTCACGCGTGGCTGCGCGTCGTGATGCGTAACGGCGACTCAGGTGTCGTCGGGGTGCCGTTCCCGCATGGCGTCATGTACGAGGTGCTCGAAGACGCGGTGCGCGACGCGAACCGCGGCTATCTCCGCTAGCGCGGCGGCTCGACCCACTCGATGGTGCCGACGTCGATACCGCGCCCGCGGAAGAACTCCTCGAACGCTGTCAGGTCACCCTTGCGCATGCGCTGCGCCAACGCCTCGCGGGCAGCATCGACGTCCGCGTCGCTGTCGATGCGGGCGGGCTCGCTCATACGAACACCATCGGCAGTACGACGGACGTCGTCAAGGACGCTGTCCACACCTCAGCGCCGATCGACGCGGACGAGCCGCCCCTCCCGTTCGGCCTGCAGCCGTTCGACGTCGGCGTCCACCATGAGGTCCACCAGAGCGGTGCCGTACGTCGTCGCCTGCCACCCCAGCTCGGCGCGAGCCTTGGACGCGTCCCCGATCAGCGCGTCCACCTCGGCGGGGCGCTGGTAGCGCGGGTCGATCTCGACGTAGTCGTCCGCCGCCAGCCCCACCCGCGCGAAGGCGGCGACAGCGAACTCCTTCACCGTCATCGCGTGCCCCGTCGCGAGCACGTAGTCCGACGGATCGTCCCGCTGCAGCATCCGCCACATGCCCTCGACGTACTCCGGCGCGTACCCCCAGTCGCGCACCGCGTCGAGGTTGCCGAGGTAGAGCTTCTCCTGCATGCCGGCCTTGATCCGCGCCACCGCGCGCGTGATCTTGCGGGTCACGAACGTCTCACCGCGCCGCGGCGACTCGTGGTTGAAGAGGATGCCGTTGACGGCGTACAGGTCGTACGACTCGCGGTAGTTGACCGTGATCCAGTAGCCGTAGAGCTTCGCGCAGCCGTAGGGAGAGCGGGGGTAGAACGGCGTCGTCTCGTTCTGCGGGGGCGGCGTGGAGCCGTACATCTCCGACGACGACGCCTGGTAGAAGCGGCACGGCACGCCCGCCGCGCGGATCGCCTCCAGCAGCCGTACCGTGCCGAGCCCGGTCGTGTCGCCGGTGTAGTCGGGCAGCTCGAACGACACCTTCACATGCGACTGCGCGGCCAGGTGGTAGACCTCGTCTGGCCGTACGTCGCGCAGCAGGTTGACGAGCCCGACGCCCTCGGTGAGGTCGGCGTGGTGCAGCACGAGCCGCCGGTCGGTGTCGTGCGGGTCCTGGTAGATGTGGTCGATCCGGTCGGTGTTGAACGTCGACGCGCGGCGGATGAACCCGTGGACCGTGTACCCCTTCGCGAGCAGCAGCTCCGCGAGGTACGACCCGTCCTGCCCGGTGATGCCGGTGATCAGCGCGGTCTTCGCCATGCCGCAGACCCTACGAGACCGTGATCGCGTCGGGCACGACCACCGGCTGGCGCCGCACCACGGGCGCGCCCGGCATCGGCTCGCGGATGCGCAGGGTCAGCACGCGTTCGTCCCCGGGGTCGAGGTCGAGGAACAGCGAGAACACCGCGTGCCCGCGGTCCACCTCCGACTCCAGAGCGACCTCCTTGCCGTCCAGCGTCGCCGCCAGCAGACCGGAGCGAACGCTGCTGTAGACGGAGACGTACAGCCGCTGCTGGCCCTTCACCGGGGCGACGAGGCCAGGGAGGTCGAGGCGGTTGGTGACGTACGGCGGCAGGCCGGGCGGCGCCTCGTTGCGCAGCCGGACGGTCACCGTCGCCTCGTCGCCGGCGCGCGCGTACGAGATCGAGCGGCGCACGTAGTAGTCGAGCTTGTTGCCGCCGGCGTTCTGCGCCAGCACTTCGAGGTACGGCCGCGCAGGCTCGGTCGGCATCGCCCCGCCGAGCGGCGTGCCCTGCAACGCCGCCGCCTCGACCACGTGCTCCGACGCCACCTGGACGTGCCGCTCGCCCGCCGCCGACGCCAGCGCGCGGACCAGCGCCGTCGTGTCGCCCGCGCCGGACACCGCCTTGAGGTACGCCGCCCGCGCCACCCGCTGCAGGTACCGGTCGCGGGCGTCGTTGTCGGCGGCGAAGCGGACGTACGCCTCCCGCTCGGTCAGGTCGACGACGTTGTCGGCGGTGACCTCGCCGGCGGGTCCTGTGACGCGCAGGATCGCGGCGAGCCCGACCGGGTCGATGGCGATGGTGCCGTCGAGCTTCTCCCCCCGGTGCGTCCGGGCCCACAGCGCGGTCCAGATCCGCGACGCGTCGGGAAAGTGCGGGCTCATGTTCGCGTTGACCCAGTACGAGTCGGAGGCGAACCGGCCGTACCGCGCCCTGAACTCCTCGCCCATGTCGACCGCGGGGCGGCGGGTGTTGAGCAGCGAGGAGTTGGTGCCGAGCTCGCGCATCTTCAGCCGGCCGCGGTCGGCTTCGAGGATTCCGTACGCCCCGAGGAGGCCGCCGGAGCCGCGCATCTCGGCGTTGTTGAGGATCGCGAGGAAGTAGCGCCGCTTGCCGTCGCGGCCGAGCATCGGCGGCGCCACCTCGACGGCGGTCGCCGCCGCGTCGGTCGAGCGCCGCAACGACTCCAGCTCGCCGAGGAACTCGGCCCGCGCGGACACGACGGCGCCGTGGACGCCGGACGACGGCAGCGCGCGGACCCGCTCCTCGGTCGCCGACAGCGACGAGCGGACCGTCATGAGCGGACCGCGCGCGGCTGCCAGCGGCTCCAGCGCGACCCGGTCGCCCGCGGGCCGCAACGACTTCAGCGAGAGCGCGCGCGACGCCGTGTCCAGTTCCGGCAGCGACGTCCGCGCGAGGTCGTCCACGGCGGCGGCGAGACCACCGGCCGTACGCAGCGTCCGCCCGGCCCACGGCACGCGCGACGCGAGCCGCCAGACCGGGTCGGAGGTGAGCCGCCGGGCGGCGCGGGTGGAGCGCTGCACGCGGTCGAGCCTGGCGGGCACGGAGGAACGGTCGGCGGAGAGCAGCGCCGTACGCAGCGCGGGCACCTCGGCGCGGGCAGCGTCCAGGTGCTTGCGCGCGGCCATGCCGCGGAAGCCGACCCACGCGCCCGCCGCGACGACGATGAGCAGGAACAGTCCGAGGACGAGGAGCAGGCGCCGGCGCGCCATGGGGCCTCGCTAGAGGGAGCTAGAGGGTGACGAGGCGGCGGCGGCGCGTCAGGTGGACGACGCCGGCGCCGGTGACGACGAGCGTGAACCCGAGGAGCAGGCCGGGAAGAACGTACCCGGTGCCCGTGCGCGGCAGGCCGACGCCGCCGACGCCGGTGCCGTCACCGGAGCCCGTACCCTCGCCGTCCGTGCCGCCGGAGCCGCCGCGGGGCTGCTCCTCCTCGCCTTCGCCGCCGACGCCGTTCGGGTTGTGGACCTCGTCGCCCTTGCCGAAGCAGGTGGTGCCCTCGACCTGGACCGTGGCGCGCACCTCGCGGGCGTCCTCGCCGCCGGCCTCGATGCCGCGGGCGATGAGCGTGTGCCGGCCCTCCTGCGACTTCTCGTCGAAGCAGACCTTGACCTTGAAGCCGCCCCTGTCGTCGGCCGTCACGGTCGCGACGACGCGCTCGGCGCCGTTCGGCCCGCGGTCGACGACGGTGATCGTCGTGCCCGGCTCGAAGCCGTCACCGGAGAACTGCGTGCACTGGCACTGCTTGACCTCGCTGCGCGTGACCCTGCCGTTCCCCACCACAGGCGGGTACTGGGCGGCGGCCGGAACGGCCGTCCCCAAGGTCAGCGTCAGCAGCAGGATGCCGACGAGGTGTCCCAGCTTCACGTGCCATCTCCGTCGCGTCGTCGTGACCGTCCGCGGGGCATCGCGGGCGATCTGAGGTGCGCGTCATCGACGCCCCCCCAGGCGTGTTCGACAACTGTCCCCTGCTCCTTGAAACGAGCGGATGCCCGAGACGTTGCGCTGCCTGGGGTAACGAGAGCGACACAGCGCCGTACGGCGGAGGGATGTTCCGCCCGGCGGCGCAGCAGGGAGGTAACCTCGCCCTGACAGCACCGCCGACGACACACCTGGAGTGCCGCCTCGTGGCGAGGTCAGTACGTACCGTTCTGCGTGGGATTGCCGCCGCCACCGCCCTTGCGGCGGGGCTCACGATGGTGCCGGGCACGGCTGTCGCCGACCCGAGCCAGAAGACCATCGAGGCGCGCAAGGAGCTCGCGCGCATCAACACCGAGGTCGCGCTGGCCGCCGAGGCGTTCAACGGCGCCGAGATCGAGCTGCAGGCCGCCAAGCGCGCCGCGGCGCGCGCGCAGGCCAGGGTCGCCGCGAAGGAGGCCGAGGTCGCCGCGACGTCGCGCGGGCTCGGCGAGCTGGCGGCGGCGGCGTACCGCTCCGGCGGCACGATCGACCCGGTGCTGCGGCTCATGACGTCGGCGACACCGGGGACGTTCCTGGACAAAGCGGGCACCCTCGACGCCGTCGTGCGCAACCAGTCGGGCCAGCTGCGTGCCGTGAAGGCCGCGCGGCAGGGCCTGGAGCACGAACGCCGCGTCGCCGCGCAGGAGCTCGCCCGCGCCGACGCGATCGCCGCGAGCATGGAGCGCACCCGCCAGGAGATCGAGCGCAAGCTGGTGCGCCAGCAGGAGCTCGTACGCCGGCTCGAGTCGGCCGACGCCCGCCGCGAACGCCTCGAGCGCGAGGCCGCCGAACGCCGCGCGGCCCAGCTCGAGGCCGCCCGCGCCAGGGCCGCCGCCCTCGCCGCCGCGGAGCGCGCGCGCCGCGAGGCGCTGGCCCGCGCGTCGCGCACCCGTACGGCGTCGGTGCCCGCCTACAACGGCCCCGCGTCCGGTCGCGCCGCGATCGCGGTGCAGGAGGCGTACCGCCAGCTCGGCAAGCCGTACCGGTGGGGCGCCGAGGGCCCGGACTCGTTCGACTGCTCGGGCCTGTCGAAGTGGGCATGGGCCAAGGCGGGCGTCAGCCTGCCGCACTACAGCCGCGCTCAGTACAACGAGGGCCGGCACGTCTCGCAGGGCGAGCTGCAGCCTGGCGACCTCGTGTTCTTCGGCAACCCGATCCACCACCTCGGGATCTACGTCGGCAACGGCAACATGATCCACGCGCCGCAGACCGGCGACGTGGTCAAGGTGAGCTCCGCGATGCGCTCCGACTACGCCGGCGCCGTCCGCCTGTAGGCGAGGCTCGCCTTTCGCGATCGTGGCTGCGTTCGTGCGCGTCGAGCAGCGCGAATCCCGCCAAGATCACCGAAAACGCGGCGTTCCGAAGATTCCGATTGCGGGGCCTCCCGAGCCGACGTACCGTGGCCGGACACGGGAAGGGAGGTGGTCCGATTCATGCATGATCAACGGACTCGTGAGGTGGCTGTCCGCTAGCCGCCGGCCTGATGTCGGGCCACCGCCCGGCGCCTTCCGGCGCACGGCGGAGACCAAGACAGACACCGCGCCCCCGGGTGCCGGCTCTCGTCCAGCCGGCCCGCGTTCCGACCGCCGGTCGGCCCGTGGCAAGCCCGGGGGTTGTCTGTTGTCCGGGGACGGAAATGGCCCACTTCGGCCATAGCCGCGCAGTAGTCCGGTACGTAACGTATGACCCCCCACCGCCCCCGCCTTCCCCCGAGGACGATGACGCGCTCCTGGTCGCGAACGGACCGTGCGCGAGCGCTGCTGCCGCTCGCCGCGCTCGTCGTCGGCGTCGCCAGCTCCGTCGCCTCTGCGGCGTACCTCCGCCGTGTCCAGAACACCGAGATGCGCGAACGCTTCGACAACCGCTCGCGCGAGACCGCGCACGCCCTGACCCACGGCCTCGACGGCTCCGGCGACTCGCTGCGCGGCCTGCGCGGGCTCTTCGACGGCTCCGCCGAGGTCACGCGGGACGAGTTCGGCCGCTTCCTCGACGCGCTCGACACCGGCCACCGCTTCCCCGGCGTGGCCGCGGTGGCGTACGTCCGCGCCGACGCGCAGCGCACGGTGGCGTACGTCGAGCCCTCCGACATGGCGCCCGCCGTCGAGGGCGGACCGCTGGCGCGCCAGGCGCAGGACCGCGCCGCCGACTCCGGGCGCGCCACCGCGACACCGCCGCTGCGCAGGCCCGGCGAGGACGGCGTGGCGTTCCTCGTCTTCCTGCCGCTGTACGACTCCGCGGGCGTCCCCGCCACGGAGCCCGCCCGCCGCGCGGCGCTGCGCGGCTGGGTCGTGAACTCGTACCGCGGCGCCGAGTTCGTCGCCGGCCAGCTGACCGGTGGGTACGCCGTCGAGTCCGCGCTCTTCCAGGGCCCGACGGCGCGTCCCGAGGCGTTCGTCGGCTCCTCCCCTGGCTACGGGGCGGCGCTGCGCGAAGGACCGGGCTGGACGCGGGACACGCGCATCACGGCGTACGGCGTGCCGTGGACCATCCGCACCGCCGCGCCGCGGACGTTCCTTCCGGGGGCGTACCGCGTGGCGCCGTGGCTCCTGCTCGTCGGCAGCCTGCTCATGACCGCGCTGACGGCACTGGTGCTGCGGACGCTGCTCACCGCCCGCCGTCGCGCCGAGCGCGCCGTCGCCGACACGACGAGGACGCTGCGCGAGAACGAGGAGCGGTTCCGCGCGCTCGCCGACTGCTCGCCGACCGGCGTGTTCTTCGCCAACGACGCCGGCGACCTCGAGTACTCCAACCCGCGGCTCGCGGCCATCGCGGGCGTGGAGTCGTTCGACGGGGGCGCCCCGCGCGACCTCATCCACGACGACGACAAGCCACGCCTCGACGCCGCGTGGCGCAGGGCGGTCGAGGACCGCTCCGTGCTCCGCGGGACGTACCGCGTCGTCCGCCCCGACGGCTCGCTGCGCTGGGTGGACATCGCCACGGGGCCGACGCGCGACGAGTCGGGCGCCGTCACCGGCTGGGTCGGCAGCGCCGACGACGTCACCGACAAGGTCGAGTCGCTGCGGCGCACGGACCGCCTCACGCGCGTCCTCGAGCACACCACGGACCTCGTCACGATCACCGACCCCGGCGGCGAGGTCGTCTGGGCCAACGACGCCGCGCGCCGCTTCATGCGCGCCGTCGGCGTCGTGCCGCACCGCCTCGACGACCTCGTCGCGCCGACGACTCGCAACTACTTCGCCGACGTCGTCCTCCCCGCGCTGCGGCGCGAGGGGCGGTGGAGCGGTGAGCTCTCGCTGCTCGGTCCCGACGACACGGAGATCCCTGTCTCCCAGCTGATCCAGGCCCACCACGGCTCCGACGGGCAGCTGCAGAACTACTCGTTCACTGCGCGCGACCTCTCCGAGCGCGTCGACTACCAGACGCGGCTCGCACACGAGGTCCTGCACGACCGGCTGACCGGCCTGCCCAACCGCGTGCTGTTCGTCGACCGGCTCACCCAGTCGCTCGCGCGGACCGCGCGGCGGGAGTCGCTGGTGGCGGTGCTGTTCGTCGACATCGACAGGTTCAAGCTCGTCAACGACTCTCTCGGCCACGACGCCGGAGACCGGCTGCTGCTCGAGGTCTCCGGCAGGCTGCAGGGCGTACTGCGGCAGGGCGACACGGCGGCGCGGTTCGGCGGCGACGAGTTCACGCTGCTCTGCGAGGAGGTCGTCGACGACGCGCAGGCGACCGCCATCGCGCAGCGGGTGCTCAGCGTGCTGTCGGTGCCGTTCGTCCTCGACGGCTCGCCGGTGCACGTCACGGCGTCGGTCGGCATCGCCGTGTCCGACGGCAGCGACCCGCGGCCCGAGGACATGCTGCGCGACGCCGACGCCGCGCTGCACCGCGCGAAGGAGCTCGGCAAGGCGCGGTACGAGCTCTTCGACGAGCGGCTGCGCGCGTCCGCGGTGGCGCGGTTCCAGACGGAGAGCGCGCTGCACGAGGCGATCGACACCGGCCAGCTCCGCGTCTACTACCAGCCCGAGGTCTGCCTGCGGACCGGCCGCGTCGTCGGCGCGGAGGCACTGGTGCGCTGGCTGCACCCGGAGAACGGCCTCGTGCAGCCGGACGCGTTCGTCCCGCTCGCCGAGGAGTCGGGGCTGATCGGGCGGATCGGCGGCTGGGTGCTGCGCGAGGCGTGCTGGCAGGCGGCGCGGTGGCGCGGGTCGCGCGACGACGGCGAGCCGTTCGTCGTCTGGGTCAACCTCTCGCCACGGCAGCTCGCCGAGGACATCGTCGGCGTCGTCGAGGCCGCGCTCGTCGAGACCGGAGTGGACCCGCGGCACATCGGCCTGGAGGTGACGGAGAGCGCCCTCCTCGGTGACGCGGAAGCCGCGATCGGCACCCTCCAGGCCCTGCGCGCGCTGGGTGTCCGCATCGTCATCGACGACTTCGGGACGGGCTACTCGTCGCTGGCGTACCTCCGCCGCCTGCCGGTCGACGGCGTCAAGATCGACAGGTCGTTCGTCGCGGGCCTGGGCACGTCCCCGGAGGACTCCGCCATCGTCCGAGCGGTCGTCGGCATGGCCTCAGCGCTCGGCCTCGACACCATCGCCGAGGGCGTGGAGTCCAGGGCCCAGCTCGACGAGCTGACCGAGCTCGGCTGCGCCTTCGCCCAAGGCTTCTACTTCGCGAGACCCGAACCCAGGCAGTCGATAGACGCCCTGATAGCCCAACGCCCGGAATGGCCGGGCCTGGCGAGAACACCCAGCGAGGTCACCCCCCTGCAGCGCCACAGACGACTCAGGGGCCATTGACCCCCGGAGGGGCCAGGGAGGGGCAGGGGGGCCGTGCCGCCGAACGACTAAAGCGCGCATGCGCCCTAGTGAGGCGGTACGGCCCCCCTGCCCCGCTTGCTCAAAGAAGAAGAGCTAGCAAGGCTGCGACCACAGACCAGTCGAGGCGGAGTCGCTGCGCAGGGCGACGTCGGTGAGCGCGGCCGACTCGTACTGGTGCGCGGAGACGTTCACGCCAGTGAAGGTCCCCGGCCACGGCGCGTCCGCGTGCTGGTCGAACTGGATCACCCCGTCGTTGCCGGCGAACGTACGGCCGGAGGCGGCGCGCAGGCTGATCCACGAGCCGTTCGGGTCGAGGTGCCACAGGGTGTACGTGCCGGCGCCGTGCGCGCCCGCCGCGGTGAGGAACGTCGCGTCGAGGCGGTACGAGTAGCCGAAGTTGACGGGGTCGGCCCAGCCGAAGCGGTACTCGGTGTTGGGGGAGGCGGTGAGGTCGTCGACGCGGATGTTGACCTTCTCGGCGCCGGCGGGGCCGGTGAGGAAGACGTCGTCGATGTCGATGGCGACCGTCGCGCGGACGGGGAGCGCCGTGGAGATCAGGGCCTGGTCGCCGTCGGCGTCGTCGAGGAGCAGGGCGTGGCAGTCGGGCGTGGGGGTCGCGGCGAACGCGGGGCCGGCCAGGGCGAGGACGCCGAAGGCGGCGAGCACGGTGGAGCGCAGGCGCATGAGGGGGAGCCTTTCGGGGTGTGTGGGGCATCACAGGTAGCGCCGCTCCCAGGGGCGGGGCGGCGCGGGGGTACGGCGGAGGAGTTCGCGACGACGGCGTACGTCTCCTGCCGACGAGGAGACGTTCAGTCGCCGAGTAGCGCCCTGCTGATGATCATTTTCTGGATCTCGGTGGTGCCGCCGCCGATCGAGGTGAGCTTGGAGTCGCGCAGCGAGCGTTCCGGGGAGAAGTCGCGCATGTAGCCGTAGCCGCCGTGGATCTGGATGGCCTCGATGGCGTTCTTGACGGAGAGGTCGCCGACGAGGGTCTTGGCGATCGACGCCTCGATGGCGTGCGGGAGCCCCTCCTGCTTGAGCCACGCGGCGCGGTAGACGGCCGTGCGGCACACCTCGAGGTTGATCTTCATGTCGGCGAGCTTGTGCGCGACCGCCTGGAAGTGGGCGATGGGCTTGCCGAACTGGCGGCGTTCCTTGGCGTACGCGATGGCGCCGTCGAGCGTCGACTGCATCCCGCCGATGGAGCCGGCGATCATGACGGTGCGTTCCCAGTCGAAGCACTCGAACGCGATCCGCCAGAGCGCCTCCCCCTCGGGCCCGAGCATCGCGCCGGCGGGCACGCGGCAGTCGGTGAGGACGATCTCCGCGGTGGGCGAGGAACGGCACCCCATCTTGTCCAGCTCGCGCCCGACGGCGAAGCCGGGGTTGTCGGTCTCGACGAGGAACGCGCTGACGCCGCGCCCCGGCCCCGCCTCACCGTCGGTCACGGCGAGGACCGTGCAGAGCTGGGCGATGGGGCCGTTCGTGATGAACATCTTGGTGCCGTTGATGACCCACTCGTCGCCGTCGCGGCGAGCGGTCGTACGGATCGAGCCCGCGTCGCTGCCGGCCTCGGGCTCGGTCGACGCCCACGCGCCGACCCACTCGCCGCTGCACAGCCGCGGGAGGTAGCGCGCCTGCTGCTCGGGGGTGCCGTGCAGCCAGATCGGGACGGTGCCGATCACCCAGTGGGCGCCGAGAGACAGGTTGAAGCCACCGTCGTGGCCGCCCTCGCCGATGGCCTCGTTGGCGAGGCAGCAGTCGATGATGCTGCCGCCCGCGCCGCCGAGCTCGGTCGGGATCGGCAGCCCGGCGAGGTCCTGCTCGCCGAACGACCGCCAGATCGCCGGGTCCCAGCGCCCCTGCTTGTCGCGGTCCGCCGCCTCGGGCGCGACGACGTCGCGCGCCCACGCGAGGACGGACCGGCGGAACGCCTCCTGCTCAGGAGTGATCGTGAAGTCCACGCGGCCATTCTGCCGCGCGGCCGGGAACGGTCGGCAGGCGCAGGTCCGCGTCGTCGGCGGGGGTGAGCGTCACCGACCCGGCGACGGTCAGTCGCAGACGGGGAGCGTCGGGCAGTTGGGGACCGACTCGCAGGTCGCGAGGTTCACGGTGGGCGGGTTGCAGGTGCGCACGGGGCACGTCGTACCGGTGATCTGCCCGGCGCCGACGACGCAGTCGAGGTCGGCGGTCGTCAGCTCGGCGAGGCGCTCGGCGCGCAGCGAGAGGGTCTTCTTCACGGTGGATCCCCGTTTCGGTCCGTAGGGGTGGACCGGTGCAGCGTCGCGTGGCTACCGCGGTGGCGCAAGGAGGGTCAGCGCTGGCCCTGGTAGAGCTTGTAGACGACGTACACCGAGAACCAGCCGATCAACAGGAACACCGCGATCAGCAGCCCGGTGAAGACGTGCTCGATGGTCATGGAACGGAGCCTACCGGCCGCGCGCCTGGACCCGAGCCCGACGAGGACGCGGACGTCAGGCCAGGCCGTCGAAGAGGTCGGTGAGCATCTCCCCGTCCGGCCGCTCGTCCGGCCAGACGAGCGTGTACCACTCGCGCCGCACGCGCCGTTCCCACTGGTCGGTGTTGTCCGGGTCGTCGGACATGACGTGCAGCTGGCTCCGGTGCTCGCGGAGTCCGGCGACGATGCGGCTCGCCACCCGTTGACAGTCGACCGTGACGTGGATCTGCTCGTCCGGAACCCCGCGCATGTGGTACGTCCGCGTCGGGTCGAAGGTGAAGAGCCCGAGCTCGGCGCGCTGGCGGTTCCACCGATCGAACACTGACTGCGGGACCGCGCCATGCGCCAGGCGCTGGAACCCGGATCGCGTGCCGGTGCGCAGACGCAGGAACGCCTCGTCAGTGGCCGCGCCGATCGCGATGTGGTCGGGATGTCCGAAGATGCCGTCGGGGCCGAACGTCACGACGACAGCGGGCTCCTCCTCCGCAAGGATCCGCTCGACCGCGGCGACGACGTCCTCGCGAGGAACGTCGGCGACCCCGCCGTCAGGCAGACCGAGCCACTCGTGCCGGTCGGGGACGCGGCCGAGCGCACGCCACGCGGCTTCGTCCTCGGCCCGTCGGATGGCACCGAGGGTCTCTCGCGTGGCCGGGAACCCGTCCCGGATGTCGCCCTGCTCGCCCGCGGTCGCGTGGACGAGGACGAACCGGAAGTCCGGCTCGTCGGCGTGCAGCGCCACGCTTCCCGCGGCCCCGTAGGCGTCGTCGTCCGGGTGCGCGAAGACGCAGGCGAGCGTCCGGTTGGCAGGCATGACGCGCAGTATCGCCGCGACGACCTTCCGGCGCGACCAGGTGATCACCGGCCGGTCTTGGCCACCCGTTCGCCGAGGTCGCGCGCCGTCTGCACCGGCAGCGCCGCCAGCGCGGGCGACGCCATGATCGCCTCCTTGCCGTACGCCGCCGCCATCCCCATGAGCTCCGTACGCCGCTTCCCCTCCGCCGTACGCAGCTCGGTCAGCACGTCGTCGAGCGGCAGCGCCACGGTCGGCGGCGCGGACGATCGGCGGCGGAGCAGCAGGAAGAGGAGGAGCAGCAGGAGGAGTACGCCGCCGCCGACCGCGAGCAGCACCGGCAGCATGGACGACGAGGACTTCTCCTCGACGGGGTCCGCGGCGACGGGGGACGCGGTCGCGCCGGCCGCCGCGGGGAACGTGATCGTCGCCTCAGCCGTCCGCACCGTCGTGCTGGAACGCAGCTCGATCCGCGCGTCCCACGGACCGTCCGGCAGGCTCGGGTCGAGCGGGATGGTGACGGGCGCGCTGGCGCCGATGGCGAGCGTCGTGCCGAGACGGGCGTCGAACGGCCCCGCCGACAGCCCGCCAGGCCCGTTGGTCAGGCGGAGGTTGCCGGAGAGGTCGAGCGCGCGGCCGCCGGTGTTCTTGACGGTGGCCTGGACGACGGGGCGCTTCTGCGCGTCGCGTTCGGCGGTGAGCGACTCGATGACGAAGTCGGTCGCGGGCTCGCCGCCGGCGCCGACGGACAGGTAGACGCGCAGGCCGACGCGGTTGACGACGGCGACGCCCCCGGCCGGTGGCGTGGCCGGTGGCAGCTCGGCCCAGATGACGGCGTACCGCTCCCCCTCGGTCGCGGTCGGCGGCACGGTGATCGTGAGCCGCGGCTGCACGGTGCCCCCGGCGGGGAGGTCGGCGTTGTTGGTGTCGAGGGTGATCCAGCCGGAGAGCTCGTTCTGGGTACGTCCGTCGGCGGGGACGAACTGCCCCCCGACGACGTCGGCCGCGGCGGCGTAGATCGAGATCAGCCGCTGCCCGCTCGTGGTGTTGGAGACCTCGAACTTCCTGCTGAACGACGCCCCCGGCTTCACGTGGTCGACGATCGACCGCCGCGCGCGCGGGTCCTTCTCGCGGGCGGTCGGAGCCTCGAGGAGGCGGATGCCGACGCCGCCGTTCTGGGACTGTGCGGACGCGCTGATGGCCGGGACGAGAGTCCCGGCCATCAGCAGGAGCATCGCGAGGGCTCTGCGCATGAGGCTGTTGTACCTCAGCGGGGAGCGCTCAGGTGGGCGAACCTAGGCACCCGTGACCGAGTGGGTGATCGTGCCCGAGTACGTGCCGGCGACGGAGTCCGACGGGATGGTGACGGTGACGGTCGGGACCCACGTGGTCGAGTTGTTGCCGACGACGCCGGTGGCGGAGAACGCCGTACGGGAGACGCTCATGTCCTGCGCGAGCAGCGTCGTCGCCTGCCCGGGGACGCGGACCGCGGTGCCGCTGGACGCGGTGGCCGTGCCCGAGGCGTACGACACGAGGGCCTTGCCGATCGTCTCGTCCGCCGACGCGGCACCGGTCGTGAAGTCGGTCGACGTCACGCTCGCGGTCCACGTGCCGAGCAGGGCGCCGCGGGCGTCGGTGACGGTCGTGTTGCCGAGGGTGCTGGACACGGAGGCGGTGCCGGTGGCGACCGAGCCCAGGGAGGTGTCGGCGGGGTCGCTCACGTTGAGCGCTCCGGCGGTCAGGGTGAAGGTGACGCCCTGCGCGGCGTCGGCCGGCGCGGCCAGCAGGACCATGCTGCCGGCGGAGGCGAGGGACAGAGCGAGTGCGAGGCGCTTGCGCATCGAGGCGGTTCCTTCCGAGGCTGGGCCCGAAGTCGCCTTCGGGACTTACAGCAGATTGATCGGCGGGACCAAAGCCCCGGCCGATAGTCCGGCGGGACCGTTCGAGGACCAGATCACTCCGTGTGACGGGTAGTGCCTACGGTGGGGGCCGATCGGGCTACCCGAATCGGGCACCCCGAGGACGTTCCGGTCGCAGGCGGGACGAGAGCGGACGTACCTCATGGGCCGTGAGGCGGAGCCGTTGCGGCGAACGGCCTAGGGCCTGTCGCAGGGCACTACGTCCTCGCCGTCGAAGTGACGGGTTCGACAGGGGAGGAACACATGCCGGGCTCACGCCTCGTACGGCGCGGTGTCGTCGCGCTCGCGCTCGCCGCGGTCACGCTGCCTGGCGCGCCCGGCGCCGGCGCGGCCCCGAAGCCGAAGCCGGCGGCGGTGGTCGTGGCGACGTTCGACACGGGGACGAACCCGTTCCACCCCTGCTGGCGCCGCCCTGGGCTGACGCACCCGCGCTCGCGGACGGCGGCGTACCCCTCGTCGTCGAAGCCGTTGAAGCTGACGTTCGCCAAGACGTACGAGGAGTCGAAGTACCGGAGCAAGAAGGCGCTCGCCGCGGTGAAGCCGGACACGCTGTACCACGTTCCAGGGACGAACCTGTCGTTCTACGGCGGGCAGGGCGCCGCCACCGAGCTCGTCGACAACTATCCGCACGGCGCGCAGGCGTCGAGCCAGATCGCGTGCGGCGGGGCGTACGGCCTCGCGCCCGACGCGCAGCTCGTCGTCCTCAACTGGTACGACGGCACGTCGTCGGTCAGCGCGCTGATGAGCTGGGTCGCCCGGCAGTCGTGGATCGACGTCGTGCACCTGAACATCCAGGACCTCCCCACCGGCATCCCCGACGAGCGGGTCCGCGAGGTGATCGACAGCGGCAAGCTCGTCGTCATCGCTGCGGGCAACGGCGTCGCCGGCTACGGCGCCAGCTACCCCATGGAGCTGAGCGCGTACAACGCCCCGAAGGGCAGCCTCATCGCCGGGGCGAACGACAACGGCGGGTACACGACGTTCAGCAACCTCGACCCGCACGTCGTCATGGACGGCTTCGGGACGGTGGCCGCGCAGCCGTACGACTTCGGGTCGACGAGCTTCAGCGGCACGTCCAGCTCGAGCCCGCGGATCACCGGGTACGCCGCCCGGCTCGTCGCCGACGCGCGAGCCAGGTGGGGCCACTCGGGCAAGGGCCTCGTGACGATCCCCGCGGGCAGGCCCCGCCCGAAGAGCGGCCCGCTGGCCGACGGGACGCTGACGCCGGCCGACCTCCACGAGGTCATCCGCAGGACCGCGGACCCCAACCCGCACGACAGCCGCTACGACGGCACGCCGAGCGGGTCGGTGCAGTACCCGCCCGTCCCGCAGCCCGCGGACCTGCCGTACGCCTTCTACCCGAAGATGGGTTACGGCGAGGTCAGCGAGCACACCCTCCCCACCGCACTGGCGGTGCTCAACGGCACCAAGCCACTGCCGGCCAGACCGGTGGAAGATGCGTTCTACGCGGCGAGCGAGTCGCTGCGGAGATAGCGGCGGAGGTACGCGTGGCGACGAGCCTGGTGGTCAAGGTCACAGCGGGCGAGGACGCGCCCGAACGCTGCTCCCAGGCCTTCACCGTCGCCGCGATAGCAGTGGCGTCCGGAGTGCCGGTCTCCCTGTGGCTGACAGGCGAGTCCGCGTGGTTCGCCCTCCCCGGAAGGGCGGAGGCGTTCGTGCTGCCCGAGGCGGCGCCGCTCGCTGACCTGCTCGAGGCAGTGCTCGCGGGAGGAACGGTGACGCTGTGCACGCAGTGCGCCGCGCGCCGTTCGATCGGGCCGGAGGACGTGCTGCCCGGCATCCGCATCGCGGGCGCGCAGGCGTTCCTCGAGGAGATCATGCGCGACGGCGCGCAGGCACTCGTCTACTGAGGAGCCGGGGCGGGGCGCCCGCCCCACCCCGGCGTCTCTCTAGAGGGAGATGGTCGCCTCGGCGACGGACCCCTGAGCAGCCTCGACGGTCGCCTGAGCAGCGCCGGCGGAGGAGAGGGCGCGAACGGTCCACGACCCCGGCGCCGCGAAGAAGCGGAACCCTCCGGTGGCCGACGTCACGACCTCCGCCGTGAACTCACCCGAGGAGTCGAGCAGCCGCACGAACGCGCCGGGCACCGGCTCGCCCTCGTTCTCGACGACCCCTTGGATCACCGTCTCCGTGGCCATGTCGATCCCTTCCAGTGACAGACCCCCAGTGGTGGCGCCGCACACGTCAGGACCCGATCTCGATCGGGACGCCGACCAGGGAGCCGTACTCGGTCCACGACCCGTCGTAGTTCTTGACGTCGGAGTGGCCCAGAAGCTCGCGCAGGACGAACCACGTGTGCGAGGACCGCTCGCCGATCCGGCAGTACGCGATCGTCGGCTTGTCCGCCGTGACGCCCTTGGCCTCGTACAGCGCCTTCAGCTCGTCGTCGGACTTGAACGTGCCGTCCTCGTTGGCAGCCTGGGACCACGGGATGTTGGCGGCGGTGGGGATGTGGCCTGCGCGCTGGCTCTGCTCCTGCGGCAGGTGCGCGGGGGCGAGCAGCTTGCCGGAGAACTCGTCGGGGGACCGTACGTCGACGAGGTTCTTGGTGCCGATGGCGTCGAGGACCTCGTCGCGGAACGCGCGGATGGACAGGTCCTGCTCCCGCGCGGTGTACGTCGTCGCGGGCCGGTCGGCGACGTCGGTGGTGAGGGGGCGGGAGTCGAGCTCCCACTTCTTGCGGCCGCCGTCGAGGAGCTTGACGTCGTGGTGGCCGTAGAGCTTGAAGTACCAGTAGGCGTAGGCGGCGAACCAGTTGTTGTTGCCGCCGTAGAGGATCACGGTGTCGTCGTTGGCGATGCCCTTCGCGGAGAGCAGCTGCTCGAACTGGCCCTTGTCGACGAAGTCGCGCTTGACCTGGTCCTGCAGCTCGGTCTTCCAGTCGAGGCGTACGGCGCCCTCGATGTGGCCCTTGTCGTACGCGGACACGTCCTCGTCGACCTCGACGAAGACGACGCCCGGCGCCCCGATCAGGCCCTCGGCCTGCTCGGCGGAAACTAAGGATCGAGCGCGGCTCATGCGGAAGCTCCCTGGTTGGTGGGTCGGTGGACGTAGCGGGTGATCTCGGCGCGGCCGAGGACGCGGCGGGCGAGCAGCAGGACCTCGCACCCGAGGCAGAAGCCGAACGCCGCGTTGAGGAACGCCGCCGCCAGCGCGAGCGCGGTGGCGGCGTTGCCGAGGGTGGTGACGCCGGTCGCGTAGCCGAGGGTGGCGACGAGGCCGAACGCCGCGCCGACCGCCTGCGCGAACCGCGGCGGCAGCTCCGCCTCCAGCTCGGCGGGCGGGGCGAGGCGGGGACGTACGAGGCGGCGGAAGACGACGCCGTACGGCGCCGCCCCCAGCCCGAACGCCGCGCCGGTGACGAAGACGAGCGTCTGCGCGCCGGCGAGGAGCGCGGACCCTGTGAGCAGGGTGATCGCGAGGACGGTGGCGGTCAGCCAGGCGGCGAAGCGCGGACCGCGCGGATCGACGTACGACATGGGGGTTGCTCCTGACGGGAGTCCTGCGGGGAAGGCTGGGTCAGGAGAGCGGACACAGCGCGCTGCCGTCACGGCCGTAGTCGACCGTGCGGCGGCGGGTGAGCTGCGTCGAATACATCACAGCGACCTTACGTAATTCCCTCGCCATCTGTCGACCCGGCCCCTCAGCCGCGCTTCTTCCCGTACGCCGCTACGTACGCCTCGATCGTGACGCCCGCGCCTTTCAGTGCCTTGGCAAGGAGGGCGCGGCTCACCTGGTCGTGATCGGGGATGCAGACGACGAAGGAGTGGCCCGGCTTGGTCAGCACCATGTGACTGCCCTTGCCGCGGCCCTGCGCGCGGGTCCAGCCGAGTCGCTCGAACGCCTTGACGTGCGCCCTGCCACTGCCGAGCGGCAGGTCCGACTGACCCACGTCAGATGGCGACCGCGAGCCGTACCTCGCCCGGCGAGGACCCCGTGGCCGTCCAGCGCTCGCGCTGCGAGAGCAGGACGTGGAGCGTCTCGGCGATGGCGTCGGCGAGGTTGGCGAGCGCCTCGTCCTCGGTACGGCCCTGGGACATGCAGCCGGGCAGGTCGGGGCACTCCGCGACCCACCAGCCGTCCGCCTCGTCCCACGTGAGGACCGCCGAGAAGTGGTGCTGCTCCATGGAGTCAGTGTAGGCGCGTGGCCTGGACCTCAGGAGGCGTTGTCCACAGCCTTGCCGACGGCGGCGAGGACGTCAGCCTTGCGCGGCTGACCGGAGGCTCGTACGACGACCCGCCGGTCGCGGTCGAGCACGAGCACGGTCGGCGTCCGCAGCACGTGGAAGCGGCGTACGGCATCGAGGTGCGTCTCCGCGTCGACCTCGGCGTACGCCACGCCGTCGACCATCGACGACACCTCGCCGAGGATGCGCCGCGTCGCGCGGCACGGCGCGCAGAACGCCGACGAGAACTGCACCAGCGTCGCCCGCTCCCCCAGCCGGTCGATGCCCAGCGCGGCGAGGTCGGCGTCGGAGAGCCCGGGGGCCTCGGCGACCGCGCGGGTACGGCCGTTGCGCCGCACCCACACCACGCCGAACGCCGCGCTGGCCAGCAGCGTCACGGCGAGGAGCAGCAGGGAAGGCATCGTGCCGAGCGTAACGACGGCCCTGCCACGCGGGATTCCCGCCGAACGCTCAGCGCACGGTGATCGTGACCGCCGCGGTCGCCCACGTCCGGTCCCAGCGCGACGGGCGGGGCGGGGGCGAGTACGCCGGCGACGGCGACGCGGTCGGGCTGCCGAAGCCGCCGCCGTCGTCGATCTCGACGCCGACGGACATCCGGTACGTCCCTGGCGGCACCCGCCCGCCGTCCGCGTCGCAGCCCCACGTCATGATCCGCACCGGCATGCGGTACGACTCGCCCGCGCCGATCTCACCGCCGCCCGTCGTGAGCAGGTCGCGGGCTTCGCGGCCTACGCCGTCGCTCAGGATCCCGGAGAACGTCCCCGCGCCGTTCGTCATGACGGTCTGGAACGGCCCGCTGATGTCGCCCGGCCGGTTCTGCGGGAAGAACCGGACGTAGGCGCCCTCGTCGGTGCCGTTGGTGAGGACGAGCGTCGCCTCCCCGGGCTTGTCGGCGTCGACGACCGCCGGCGCCTCCAGCGACAGCGTGACGCCGTCCGCCGGCGCGCCGCCCTCCGGCGGGATCTCGGACGCGGGCGCGCACGACCAGCCGGCCGGCATGCTCGGCCCCGGGACGGGCGTCGGCTGCGGGGCGGGGACCGGCGACCTCGAGACGTGCGGCGCGGGCTTGGTCTCCGGCGTGGTCCGGTCCGGCGTCGGCGTCGGCGACTCCTCGGCGGTCGGCGAGGGCGAGACCGTCGTCGCGGTGACGCTCGGCGTCACAGGCGACACGGGCTCGATGCCGACGAGGCTCTGCGGCCGTGACCGCAGCCCCGCGCCGAGCGCGACCGCCACCAGGAGGAACGACGCCACGCCCGACGTCCACGCGATGCGCCGGTTACGCCTGATGCGGCCGGCCCGCGCCGCGACGGCGTCCCGCGCGCCGGAGCCTGGACCCGCGTACCCGGGGTCGTCGAGGTCGTCGAACATCGCGCCGCGAGCCCGCGGGACGCGTGTGTCTTGACGGTGCCGAGCGAGACGCCGAGCGCCGCGGCGACGGCGTCCTCGGGCTGATCGGCGAGGTAGCGGAGCGTCACGACGTCGCGCTGCCGCTTCGTCAGGTCGCGCAGCGCGCGCTGGAGGTCCATGCGCTCGTCGGCGTACGCGTCCGGCGCGGCCCGCTCGGGGACGTCGTCGCCACCCGAGAGGCGGCGGCGCCTGCGGGTGCGGTCGATGGCGACGTTCGCGGCGACGCGGCAGGCCCACGGCGCGGCGTACGGCTCCACGGTGCGCCAGCGGACGTACGTCCTCGCGAGTGCCTCCTGCGCCACGTCCTCCGCCTCCGCACGGTCGCCGAGCAGCCGGAACGCGACCTTGTACGAGGCGCGGTAGAGCTCCGCGAACGCCTCGTCGAAGCTCTCCACCACACCCCCTCCTCGTCGCGTCGTCGGGTTGCCAACGCACGGAGGGGCTACCGCGTTGACAACGTCAGCGGACGTTGTCCTTGACGTCGATGACGAGCCCCTCGGCGGTGGCGTCGATCTCGATGCCCGCGTCGGTGAGCCGCGCGCCGGTGACCTCGATGCCGAACGGCAGCTCCTCCAGCGGGATCGTGAACGACGCCCGCGCCGCGGCGCTCGCCGCGAGCGACCCCGACAGCGTCGCCGTGCCGACGACCACGCGCACGCGCGACACGGTCACGCGCACCGAGGTCGCCGTCGTACGCACCGTCGGCGTCCCCTCCACGTCCACTTGGCCGACGCCGGGCACGCCGAACGTCGAGACGACGTACGGCTGCCCGTCGCGCACGACGACGCGGATGTTGCCGGGCTTGCGGGATAGATACGACGTGAGGTCGCCGTACGTCAGCCGCATCGTCGCCTCCCCCTCCTCGACGGGGACGGCGGAGACGCGGCCCTGCAGCGCGTCGCCGATGTCGACCTCGACACCTTCGAGGGTCGCGTCGATGCGGTCGATGACCAGCCCCTCGCGTTCGAGGTCGCGGACCGTCACCTCGACCCGCTGGAACTTCCCTCGCACCGCCTGCGTGAGGAACGGGAACCCCCGGAACGTCACGTCGGGGTCCTCGCGCAGCCCCTCGTGCAGGCGGATCTGGTGCGCGGTCGCGTTGCCGGCGACGACGGCGAGGCCGCGGTCGGCGAGCGCGAGGAGGCCGACGAGGATCGCGACGAAGACGATCAGGCGCTTGAACACGGGCGGCTCCTCGGTTCAGCCGACGAGGAGTCGGGCGGCGGCGTACGACACGGGTGCGGCGACGACGAGCGGCAGCAGGACGGCGAGGGGGCGCAGCGCGGAGGCGCGGCGGGCGTCGGTGGCGTCCGCGTCGATCAGGTCGACGCCGAGGTCGGCGGCGGCGGCGGCGAACGCCGACGCTGCCCCCACGGCAACCCCCGACGCGGCGGACAGCGGCGACCACGCGCCGCCGAGAACGGCGCCGAGCGCGCTGCCCGCGGCGAGCGCGAGCAGCAGGCCGAGCCAGCCGCGCTGCGCGGTCGGCACGAGGCGCGGGCGCAGCAGGATGACGTCGCCCGCGCGGCCCGCGACGAGCGCGACGGCGGCGCAGAGGACGGCCGTCGCGGCGACGGCCCAGCCGGTCTTCGCGCTGGCCGCCAGCAGGTGCGCGGCGAACACCGCGAGCACCACCGCCGACACCGTGCCCGCCATCGCCTCGACGACGCGCTGCCGGCTGGGGCGGAACAGCTGCAGCGCCAGCGACGCGACGAACGCCAGCGCGACCACGGTCACGGCGCCCGCGAGGTCCTCGCCGTGGCGGCGTACCGCGAGGACGTCCGCCGCGGCCGCACCGGCGAGAACGATGACCGTGGCGCCCTCGGCGCCGTCCACGTCGGTCAGCGCCAGCCAGGCCAGCGCGACGACGGCCTGCGTGAGGAGCAGCGCGAGGCCGAGCGCGGCGTTGTTGACCGCGGCGGCCCCGGCGAGCATGCCCGCGACCGACAGCGACAGCACGGCGGGGAGCGCGGCTCGCGGCGGCAGCACGGTCGCTCGCGCGCTCGGCGCGGTCACGCGCGGACCTCGTCGCGGTCGGTGACGTCGTCGCCGAGGAGGACCGGCAGGTGCCCGCCGATGCGGTCGAACAGCTCCTGCGTCGCGCCCGACTCGGCGTGCGCGTAGCCGGGGATGAGCCACAGCTCCTTGGGCTCGTTCGCGGCCGCGTAGAGCGCGTGCGGGTGTTCGACCGTGAAGTACGTGTCGCGGTCGCCGTGGACGAGCAGCACCGGCGTCGGCGCGATCCGGCCGATCACCTCGACCGGCGCCTCGGGCTCGTCGGTCCAGTGCGTCGCGAGCCGCGTCTTCAGGTACGCGCGGCCGACGAGGCGGCCCGCGCGGCGTTCGACGATCCAGTGCAGGCGGCGCATCGGCTTGGTGTCGCGCACCCGCCAGCGGCTCGTCGCGCTGACGCTGACGACCGCGTCCACCCCGCCGATCAGCGCCGCGTGCCGCAGCACCGCGGACGCACCCATCGACCACCCGCAGGTGACGACGCGCGCGTACCCGAGCTCGCGCGCCCACACGACGGCCGCCTCGATGTCGAGCACCTCGAGCTCGCCGAGCGTCGAGACGCCGCCCGAGGCGCCGTGCCCGCGGAAGTCGAACGCCACCACCCCGGCGTGCCGCGCGAGGCCGAGCGCGACCTTCGCCTGCCACGGGCGGGTGTGCGTACCCGAGAAGCCATGGGCCACGACGAACGCCGTGTCACTCTTGTGCGGGAGGTGGCTGGCGGCGAGGCGTACTCCATCGGCCGTACGCAGCGTCGCACGCTGCGCATCCGGCGAAAGCGGCTGAACGGGACGCGGCACTGGGTTATCGTGCCGCATCCCGGCCCCTGACGACGACGGAGGTGACCGGTGAGCGTGCTGCTCGTGCTCACGCCCGCGGCCGACCCGCAGACCGTCCTGCCGTCGCTCGGGCTGCTGACGCACGCCGTACGCCGCGCCGCTCCCGAGCCCACCGCGCTGCTCGACGCGCCCGCCGCGGACGTCCTCGTCGTGGACGCGCGCACCGACCTGCTGGGTGCCAAGGCGCTCTGCCGGCTGCTGCGGACGACCGGCATCGCGACCCCGCTCGTGGCTGTCGTGACCGAGGGCGGCCTCGCCGCCGTCAGCGGCGACTGGGGCGTCGACGACGTCGTCCTGACCGGCGCGGGACCCGCCGAGGTCGATGCGCGGATCCGCCTGGCGCTCGGCCGCGCCGCCGCCGGCTCGCCGGACGCCGACGAGGTCATCCGCAACGGCGACCTCACGATCGACGAGGCGACGTACCAGGCGCGCATCAAGGGCAGGCCGCTCGACCTGACGTTCAAGGAGTTCGAGCTGCTCAAGTACCTCGCGCAGCACCCGGGCCGCGTGTTCACGCGCGACCAGCTGCTGCACGAGGTCTGGGGGTACGACTACTTCGGCGGCACGCGCACGGTCGACGTGCACGTACGACGCCTCCGCGCCAAGCTCGGCCCCGAGCACGAGGCGCTGGTCGGCACGGTCCGCAACGTCGGCTACAAGTTCGTCTCCGCGCCCATCACGCCGCTCGGCGAGGACGCTCCGGTCCGTATCTCCTGATCCTGGGTACGGTCGCACTCGTGACCACCCCCGAGAACGTCACGCTCGACGTCCGCACGCGTCTCGACCCCGTGCAGGTCGCCGAGGTCCGCGCGCTGCTCGCGGCGGCGACCGACGCGGACGACGTACACCCCCTGTCCGAGCACGTGACGCTGCACCTTGGCCACGGCGGCGACCCCGACGCGCGCAACGTCCTCGCCCGTGTCGGCGACGACCTCGTCGGCTACGCGCACCTCGACCTCACCGACGTCGTGGCGGGCGCCAGCGCCGAGCTCGTCGTGCACCCTGGCTCGCGGCGGCAGGGCATCGGCCAGGCGCTCGTAGGGCAGCTCGTCGGGCTCTCGACGGACGGACGGCTGCGGCTCTGGGCGCACGGCTCGCACCCCGCCGCGTCCGCGCTGGCCGAGCGGCTCGGCTTCCGGCGCGGGCGCGCGCTGTGGCAGATGCGGCGTTCGCTGTACGCCCCGCTGCCGGACCCCTCGCTCCCCGAGGGCGTTGCCGTACGGACGTTCGTGCCGGGGCAGGACGAGGAGGCGTGGGTCGCGGTCAACAACGCGGCGTTCGCCGAGCACCCCGAGCAGGGCGGCTGGACCGTCGAGGACCTCGAGGTGCGCGAGAAGGAGCCGTGGTTCGACCCCGAGGGGTTCTTCCTCGCCGAGCGCGGCGGCACGCTGGTGGCGTTCCACTGGACGAAGGTGCACGGCAACGGCGGCCACGACCACGAGGCGATCGGCGAGGTCTACGTCGTCGGCGTCTCCCCCGACGCGCAGCGCCTCGGGCTCGGCCCGGCCATGACGATCGTCGGCCTGCGGCACCTGCGCTCGCGCGGGCTCGGGCAGGCGATGCTCTACGTCGACGAGGCCAACACCAACGCCATCCGCGTCTACGAGCGCCTCGGCTTCACCCGCTGGGACACCGACGTGTCGTACGTCAACCGATGAGGCTGCTGTTCTTCGGCACGTACGACGTCGCCAGGCATCCGCGCGTCGGCATCCTCATGGACGGCTGCCGCGCGGCGGGCGACGAGGTGTTCGAGTGCAACGTGCCGCTCGGGTTCGACACCGCGTCTCGGGTACGGATGCTCAAGCGGCCGTGGCTCCTGCTCGGTCTGCTGTGGCGGGTGCTGCGGACGTGGCTGGCGCTGTGGCGGCAGGGACGCAGGCTGGGGACGTACGACGCCGTCGTCGTCGGCTACCTCGGCCACCTCGACGTCCACCTCGCCCGGCGTCTCTGGCCCACGACGCCCATCGTGCTCGACTACTTCATTTCGCTGTCCGACACGGCGGCCGACCGGGCGGCGGGCGGTGGTGTCGTACGGCGCCTGCTCGTGGCCGTGGACCGGGCCGCGGCGAGGGCGGCGGACGTCGTGGTCGTCGACACGGCGGCGCAGGAGGCGACCGTCCTCGCGAAGCCCCGGCGGGAGACCGTGGTCGTGCCGGTGGGGTCTCCGTCGTGGTGGTTCCGCGCGCCTGTCACGCTGCCGCCGGCTCCGTTGAAGGTCGTCTTCTTCGGGCTGTTCACGCCGTTGCAGGGGGCGCCGGTCATCGGGCGCGCGGTGGGGCTGCTCGCGGACGAGCCGGGGATCACGTTCACGATGATCGGCGGCGGCCAGGACCTCGCCGCGACGCGCGCGGCGTGCGCAGGCAACCCACGAGTCGAGTGGGTGTCGTGGGTTGATGGCGACGCGCTCCCCGACGTCGTGGCGTCGCACCACGTCTGCCTCGGCATCGTCGGCACGGGGCCCAAGGCGCTGCGCGTCGTACCGAACAAGGTCTACCAAGGCGCCGCCGCGGGCTGCGCCATCGTCACGTCGGACACTCCGCCCCAGCGCGCCGCTCTCGGCGACGCGGCGGTCTACGTCCCGCCGGGCTCCGCCGAGGCGGTCGCCGACGCGCTCCGTGCGCTCGCCGCCGACCCGGCGCGCGTCGCGGCGCTGCGGCAGGCTGCGTACGAGGTCGCGGATCGTTCCTTCCGCCCCGAGCACGTCGTCCTGCCGTTACGGGAGTGCCTGCGATGAGACCCGCCCTGACGCTGTCCGCGTGGCTGCGCTACGACGTCGTCGCGCGCCTGCTGCGTCGCATCGGCCCCGTCGAGCGCGTCGTCGAGGTGGGTCCCGGGCGGGGGGCGGTGGGCGTACGGCTGGCCGAGCGCGCCACGACGTACACCGGCTACGAGCCCGACGAGGCCTCCGCCGCCGTCGCCGCGACGCGGGTCAACGTGATCCACGGCCTGCTGCCGTCGGACGGCGCGGGCGACGTGGACCTGCTCTGCGCGTTCGAGGTGCTGGAGCACATCGACGACGACGTGGCGGCGCTGCGTTCGTGGGCGACGCACGTGAAGCCGGGCGGGTGGCTGCTGCTGTCGGTGCCGGCGTTCGCGGAGCGGTTCGGGCCGACGGACGCGTACGTCGGCCACTTCCGCCGCTACGACCCCGACATCCTCCGCGAGCGGCTCGTCGCGGCCGGGCTGGAGCCGGTCGAGCTGCGGCCGTACGGCTGGGGGCTGGGCAACGTCCTCGAACGCGCCCGCGACGCCATCACCAGGCGCAGGACGGCCGCCGCGTCGGTCGAGGAGCGGACTGCCGCGAGCGGGCGCTTCCTCCAGCCGCCGGATGCGCTGGGCGTGGCCACGGCGGCCGCGGCGGCGCCGTTCCGCCTGCTGCAGCGCGCCCGGCCGAACGCAGGGGTCGGCCTGGTCGCCCTGGCCCGCAAGCCGTAGCCCGGCCGCCCCCCGAAACGATCACCTGTGTCCCCTCCCGTGCGCCGAAAGGGCCGCCGCTGAGGGGACACAGGTGATCGTTTTGGGGGTGGACTGGGGCGGGTCGGCGGCTTCGGGGTGCGTTTTGCGCTTTTTCGCCGCACGGGCCGCAACCCGGTTGCGCAGAGGACCTAGAGCCGGCGGCGGCCGAGCACGTCGGCGACGGCGAGCAGCGTCAACGCGACGTAGATGCCGCCCACGAGCTTGGGCACCCACTGGAACTTCGCGTCCAGCACGGGGATCAGCGCGAAACAGACCAGCGCGGCGATGGCGAAGAACGCGACCCGGCGGTTCACGCGAGCACCCGCACGATCAGCGACGTGATCGCGGCGATCGCGAACGCCCCGGGGATCGTCAGCACCCACGCCCAGACCACCTGCGAGGCGACGCCCCACCTGACAGCGGAGAGCCGCTGCGTCGCGCCGACGCCGACGATGGCGCCGGCGATCGTGTGGGTGGTCGAGACGGGGATGCCGTTCTGCGCGGTGAAGAACAGCGTCGTCGCCGCGGCCGACTCGGCGGCGAAGCCACCGACCGGCTGCAGGCGCGTGATCTTGGAGCCCATGGTCTTCACGATCCGCCATCCGCCGGAGAGCGTGCCGAGGCCGATCGCCGTGTGCGCCGAGAGGACGACCCACGTGGGTACGTCCGCATCGGGCGCCGCGTGCCCGGTGGCGATCAGCAGCGCGAGGATGATGCCCATCGTCTTCTGCGCGTCGTTGGCGCCGTGGCCGAGGCTGAACGCCGCCGACGACACGAGCTGCCCCACGCGGAAGCCGGCGTTCAGCGTCCGCAGGCGAGTGACGCGGTGCGCCAGCCAGAGGATGAGCAGCGTCGTCGTCAGCCCGAGCGCCAGGCCGATCAACGGCGCCAGCAGGATGAACGCGCCGATCTCGCGCACCTTCTCCAGCAGCAGCACGTGGAAGCCGGCCCGCGCGACGGCCGCGCCGGCGAAGCCGCCGACGAGCGCGTGCGACGACGAGGTCGGCAGGCCGAAGTAGAACGTCACGAGGTTCCACGCGATGGCGCCGACGAGGCCCGAGAACACGACGCCGATGGTCAGCGCCTTGGACGCCGGGTCGACGATGCCCTTGGCGATGGTCGAGGCGACCTTCTCCTCGAAGACGAGGAACGCCACGAAGTTCCAGAACGCCGCCCAGCCGACCGCCATCCGCGGCGTGAGGACGCGCGTGGAGACGACGGTGGCGATGGAGTTGGCGGCGTCGTGGAACCCGTTGGTGTAGTCGAAGATCAGCGCGATGACGACGACCGAGTAGAGCGCGAACTCCATCGGGTCAGGCGAACTTCAGGACGATGGACTCGACGACGTTGGAGACGTCCTCGACGGTGTTGATGGCGTGCTCCATCGCCTGCACGATGTCCTTCCACTTGAGGACCGTGATGGCGTCGTAGTCGGTGAACAGCCGCGCCAGCGTCCGCCGGTAGACCGAGTCGCCCTGGCTCTCGAGCTTGTCGATCGCGTCGAGGAACGGCTGCACGCCCTTCATGGGCTTGAGGCGTTCGAGAAGCTGGACGGCCTGGTCGGTGGCCTGCACGAGGATGTCGGCCATCTCCCGCATCTCCGGGAGCATCTCCTCGATCTGCACGAGCTGCATGAGGTCGCTGATCGCGAGGACGTCGTCGCAGACGTCGTCGAGCTCCTCCGCCAGCGCGTGGATGTCCTCGCGGTCGAACGGCGTCACGAACGACGAGTCGAGCCGCCGCAGGATCGCGGAGGTGAGCTCGTCGCCGCGCTGCTCGCAGACGTGGACGGCGTCGTGCTTGGCCTGGACGTCCGTGAAGTCGTCGACGAGTGCCTTCAGCGCCCGCGCGCACGCCGCGGCGTTGACGGCCGCGTCGTTGAACAGGTCGAAGAACTTGTCGTCGGTCGGGACGAGCTTGAACCGCACCTGTGAACCTCCCCGCCGGCGCACCGCCGCACCGGCCGCCGCGAAGCGTACCGACAAGTGGCCGGAAGGCAGACATCCGGCGAACGGAGGGCCAACGGCGCGTCAACGCAGGGCGGCGATCCCGTCCACCACGACCTTGGGCCGCCCCGCCGTGCCGGACACGATGACCGTGACCCGGTGCGACTTCACGCTGCCCAGCGAGCCCGACGACCAGAGCACCTGCCGGGTGGCCGTCGAGGAGCGGTACGTGTCGACGGTCTTCTTGTAGACGCCGTCCACGTAGACCTTGAACTGCCCGCACGCCGCGCACTTGTCGCCGATGATCGAGAACGCCGACGCGTCGGTCGTCAGCGACGCGCGCCCGCCCGCCGTGCTGCCCTTCGTCGCGGTGCCGAGCCACCGGTCGGCGACCACGACCCTGCTCCACGACGGCGAGAACGCGATCGAGGCCGAGCGGTCGTCGTACGGCACCTGCGTCGACTTCACCGTGACCAGGCTGGGGTTGCCGCGGGCGTCGAACGACTGGAGCCGGAAGTGGTACGTCCGTCCCTGCACCAGCGTCACGGGCGAGCCGCCGGCCCCGAAGACCGCACCGCTGCCGGCCGTCTTCTTCCAGGGGATCCAGGCCGTGACCTTCCACGTGCTGCCGACCTTGGTCTTGACGGCGTACGACACGTCGTACGTCTGCACCCGCAGGCCACTCCACCGCACCGTGAACGGCATGCCCGTCGACTGCGACGACGTGACCGCCGGGGTGCTGAGCGAGGCGGTCGGGCCGGCGTAGCGGAGGCGGAGCTTGTACCGCGAGGTCGACGAGGAGCTGTCGGCCGGGGAGAACGTCTGGAAGCCGACGAGGTACCTGCCCGCGCGGCACGGGCGCGGCTCGTCGACGTTGTTCGTGGGGAACTCGCAGGGGTCGAGGTTGGCGACGACGCTGCCGCTGTTGGAGGCGGTCGGCGACTGCATCGCCATGACCGGTTCGGTCGCGGCGTCCGCGGTGCCGCCGGACGTCGCGGGCTCCCACACGAACAGGTCCGACGCGACCCGCGACGGGTTGCTGGTGCCCTCGCCGTACGTGAAGTCCCACGCCAGCGTCATGCCGTTGCCGATGGCGGCCGAGCGGACGTACGCCGACCTGGTGCCGTACGTCAGCGGCACGCTCGCCTGCTCCAGGTTGGCGGCCGGCAGGCCCTCGTAGTTGTCGGCGGCGTCGAGCATGGCCATCGGGACCGCGATCGTGTCGTCGCCGCCGGAGCCGCCCGTGGCGGTCAGCGAGAACGAGCCCGTGGCGCGCGCCGCGGCGTACGTCGCGTACCGCCGCGCGATGCCGGGCGCGGCGCTCACGGTGCCGGCCGAGACGGTGCCGTACGTGCCGCTCACCGTGGGCACCGGCGCCGTGGGCGTCGCGCCCGTCGGGTCGACCCGGAGCACCTCGACCTTGCGCCGGCCGACGCTGCTCGCGACCTGGCCGCCGCGGTCGGTGGTCATGGCGGTGTACGGCGCGGTGCCGCCGGCAAGCGCGAGGGCGGCCTCGGCGTTGGCCTTGCCCGCGCCGCGCGCGACGTGGATTCCCCCGGTGGCGCTGGCGATGATCGCCGCGCGGGCGACGTCGCCGACGGAGTCGGAGTCGGCGGTGTGCAGCAACGCGGCGATGCCCGCGACCATCGGCGCGGCGTAGCTGGTGCCGCTGGACTTGCGGACGGTCACGGCGCCCGTGGAGCCGCCGGTGTCCGGGTCGGTGCCCGGCTCCCAGACGTCGACGCAGTGGCCGGGCGCGACGACGTCGACCTTGCCGCGGTTGGAGAACGACGCGACCGACCAGGTCGGGTTCGGCGTCGCGTTGCAGTTGCTGCCGGAGACCTGCCCGGTGGCGCCGACGGAGAGGACGTACGGGTCGCCGGCGGGGAACGTCGCGCGCTCGCTGGCGTTGTTGCCGGCCGCGACGACGACCGTCACGCGCGGTGCGGTGGCATGGAGGTACGCGATGGCGTCGCGGATCAGCAGCGTGTCGTACGGACCCTCGAGGCTCATGTTCACGGCGACGAGCTCGGGACGGGTGGCGGCGTGGTCCGCGACGGAGACGAGCGCGGCGGCGATGTCGCCGCTCGTCGCGCTGATCTCGTGGAACTCGTCGCCGTCGCGGTTGTAGACCCAGTGGCGGAAGACGTCGTACGACCTGATGGTCGCGCCCGGCGCGACGCCGACCATGCCGCCGTCGCCGCTCTCGGCGGCCGCGGCGCTCGCGACGGCGGTGCCGTGCGGGCAGTTGTAGGCATCGCAGGGGAGGTCCTGCCAGCCGTCGTCCGTGTCCTCGAAGTCGGTCGTGCTGAACGGCGCGTACTCGACCTTGCCGGTGCCGTTGAGGTCGCTGATCGTGTTGGAGACCGGCGAGTCGAGGATCGCGATGACGGAGCCTGCGCCGAGGTTCGGGCTCGGCTCGGCCTGCACCGACGCGACGCCGACCTCGGCGAGCTCCGGCGCGTCGCCCTCGGCGGCGGGCGTGTAGCGGGCCTCGGGCTCGACGTAGAGGACGTCGGGGTCGTTGCGGAGCGCGGCCCGGGCGGCGCGCGGGTCGGAGACGTCGAGGACGGCGGCGTCGAGCGCGGCGACGCGGCGTACGACGCCCACGCGGTGCCCGCGGTCGGCGACCCTCGCCAGCGCGGCGGCGCGGCGCGTGGCGCCCACGCCGTCCTTGAACCGGACCTGCAGGCGGCCTGTCGGGCGGTAGCCGTCGCGCGCCGTACGGAGGCTGCCGCGACCCGCCGGGGGCTCCGCGGCCGACGCGGCGAGCGCGGGCACGGCGAGGCCGGAGAGGACGACCGCGGTCACGACGGCGGGGATCGCGCGCTTGCGCATCAGGCTCTGTGCTCCTGGGGTCGGGAGTACGCGCCCCCGTACGCCGATGATCTACGGCGAGGCGGGCGCTGGTACTCCGTTTCAACCATTTCGCCCTCAGTTTTCGTCCCGCCCCCCCGGGTAGGTCACCACCCGGCGGGTGACAGGAAAGGACGGGGCATGGTGCGGATCGGATACACGCTGTCCAGCGAGGAGCACGCGGCGCTCGACCTCGTGCGCAACGCGCAGCGCGCGGAGGCGATCGGCGCCGACTTCGTGTCGGTGTCCGACCACTACCACCCGTGGGTGGACAAGCAGGGGCACAGCCCGTTCGTCTGGGCGGTCCTCGGCGGTATCGCCGCGACGACCGAGCGCATCGACGTCGCCACCGGCGTGACCGCGCCGATCCTTCGTATCCACCCCGCCGTCATCGCCCAGGCCACCGCGACCGTCGCGACGATGCTGCCGGGCCGCTTCTACTTCGGCGTCGGCACCGGCGAGGCGCTGAACGAGCACATCACCGGCGAGCACTGGCCGCAGGTCGACGTCCGGCTGGAGATGCTCGACGAGGCCGTGCACGTCATCCGCGAGCTGTGGGAGGGCGGCCTCTACAGCCACCGCGGCACCCACTACACCGTCGAGAACGCCCGCATCTACGAGGTGCCCGAGACCAAGCCGCCGATCATCGTGTCCGGCGCCGGCGAGAAGGCCACCGAGCTGGCCGGGCGGATCGGCGACGGCTACTGGGGCATGAGCCCCGACAGCGGGCTCGTCGAGACGTTCCGCAAGGCCGGCGGCGACGGGCCCTGCTTCGCGCAGGTGACCTGCTGCTGGGCCTCGTCGGAGGCGGAGGGCCGCAAGACCGCGTTCGAGATCTGGCCCAACTCCGGCATCACCGGCCAGCTGGCCCAGGAGCTGGCGCTGCCGTCGTACTTCGAGGCGGCCGCCGAGATGCTCACCGAGGAGCAGGCCACCGAGCACACGCCGTGCGGACCCGACCCCGAGCCGTACGCCGAGGCGTTCCGCACCTACGCCGACGCGGGGTTCGACCACGTCTACTTCCACCAGATCGGCCCCGACCAGGCCGGTTTCCTGACCTTCTTCGAACGTGAGCTGCTGCCGCGGCTGCGTTCACTCTGAGAGGACGACCATGCCCGACGCGATCACGAGCCTGCGCGACGACCACAAGAAGGTCGAGAAGCTGTTCAAGGCGTTCGAGAAGCTCGAGAAGAACGACGGCAGCGCCACCGACAAGCGCCAGGTCGTCGGCGAGATCATCCGCGAGCTGTCCGTGCACGCCGCGGTCGAGGAGCAGGTGTTCTACCCGGCGGTCCGCAAGTCCGTCGAGGAGGCGGAGGACGTCGTGCTCGAGGGCCTCGAGGAGCACCACATCGTCAAGTGGACGCTGTCGGAGCTCGAGGGGATGAACGGCGACGAGGAGCGGTTCGACGCCAAGGTGAAGGTGCTCATGGAGAGCGTCCGCCACCACGTCGAGGAGGAAGAGCAGGAGATGTTCCCGAAGGTCCGCGAGGCCCTCGGGCGCAAGCCGCTCGTCGAGCTGTTCGAGACCATGGAGGCCGCGCGCAACGAGGTGCCCGACACCCCGCAGCCGGAGGCCCCCGACGAGGCGCCGGCCAACCTGACCTCCCCCACCGCGGCCGCCGCGGCGGGCCAGCCGACCGCCAAGACGGCGGCCAAGCCGGCCGCCAAGGGCGGGCTTCTGGGGCTCCGTCGAGGCAAGGGCGGCGGGAAGTCGTAGGGCTATCGCCCGGAAACGACTACGCTCCGTCCCATGATCGGGGACAGCACACGCGTCTATCTCGTGGACGACGCGGAGCTGGTCCGGCGGGGAATCGTCGACCTGCTCCGCGGCACCGCGGAGTTCAGCATCGTCGGCGAGGCCACGTCGTCCGCCGAGGCGCTGGCCCAGCTGCCGTTGCTGCGCCCTGATGTCGCCATCATCGAGGCGAAGCTGCCCGACGGCAGCGGCATCGAGGTGTGCCGGGAGATCCGGCTCAAGGTGCCCGAGGTCAACATCCTCATGCTGTCGACGCTGGACTCCGACGACGCGCTGTTCGACTCGATCATCGCCGGAGCCGCCGGCTACCTGCTCAAGAACATCGGCGGCACCGACCTGGTCGACAACCTCCGTACCGTCGCCGCGGGGCGCTCGCTGCTCGACCCGTCGATCACGTCACGGGTCCTGCAGCGGCTGCGGGAGGGCAACGAGCGCGAGGAACGGCTCGGCAAGCTCACCGACCAGGAACGGCGCATCCTCGAGCTCATCGGCCAGGGGCTCACCAACCGGCAGATCGCCGAGGAGATCCACCTCGCCGAGAAGACCGTCAAGAACTACGTCTCGAACATGCTCGCCAAGCTGGGCATGGAGCGCCGTACGCAGGCCGCGGCGTACGCAGCCCGCCTGTCCGACCGCCAGGTGTAGGTCGGCCGCGCGAGGCGCGGCGGCCACCCCAGATTTCGTGATCTTGGCTGGGTTCGTGCTGCCCGAGCGGCAGAAACCCAGCCAAGATCACCGAAATCGCGAGTGTCCGGGACTTAGCCGAAGCAGATGCCGTACTTGGTGCAGAGCGCGTCCGGGATCAGGCCGACGGCGGTGTAGCACGCGCCGGTGACCGGGTCCGGGTCGAGCCACTCGCGGGTGGGCAGGTGCGTACAGCCGGTGTTGGCCGAGGCGGGCGCGACGGGCACGAGCACGGCGCCGGCGGCGAGCGCCGCACCGAGGAGCAGGCGGATCTTCACGGGGACCTCCGAGAGGGGGAACGGGATGCCTGGCTGATTCGCCGCGCACCGCCCGTCGCCTGCCACTAGCCAGCAGCGCGACTGGTCCGTATTCTGGTCAGTATGAACGCTGTCCCTCTCACCGATGCCAAGGCCCACCTGTCGGAGCTCGTAGACCGGGTCGAACGCGAGCACGACCGCGTCACGGTCACGCGCAACGGACGAGTCGCGGCCGTCCTCATCAGCCAGGACGAGCTCGAGGGACTCGAGGAGACGTTGGACATCCTCAGTGACCCGGAGCTGATGGCGTCGATCCGCGAGTCACGGCGCCAGGCGGCGGAAGGTGACCTGACCGACCTGGAGGACCTGATCTGACGGCATGGCGGATCCAGCTCACCAGCGCCGCCCGCCGGTCGCTCGACGCGTTGCCTGCGAAGGTGCGGCCCGCGGTGATGGAGTTCCTGTCGGGCAGCCTCGCGGCCAACCCGTACCGCGTCGGCCGCATGTTGCAGCGTGAGCTGAACGGACTTCATGCGGCACGACGTGGCGAGTACCGCGTCGTCTACGAGATCCGCGACGACGATCACGTCGTCGTCGTCCACCGGCTGCAGCACCGGAGGGACGCCTACCGCCCGCGCTGACTGTGCATCAGTCGTGTGCCGGTCCGACCAACGCCGACCGCAGCCGGATCAGAGCGCCGATCGCGGACCTGATCTCCTGGAGGTAATGGTGCGGCTCGAACCGCTGGGTATCGGGCCCGAGATCAGCCGTCTCCGACGAGACACCGACGGTTTCCACATCAAGTCCGTGTGCGAGGCCCAGCGACTCGATCGCCGTGGAGCCTTGGTACGGGACGTAGATCGGATTGGTGATCACCAGCACAGACCGGATCTCGGCGCGCTTGAGCCGTCGGACCCAGAAGTCGTACGTCTCGGCTGTGTTCGCGCGGTCAGCGTCCCGACGCAGGGTCGGCGCGGCGACGACACTTACCGCTTCTATCGGCGCGTCCGTCGGACGCCATGTGACAGTGCGCCACGATCGCGAGGCGTTCCTTGCCACGTCTTCGCCCGCGATGGCCGGCGGCTCCGTCAGCCACGCCGTGAAGGCAGCACGCATTCCCTCGGTCATCGCGGTGAACTCGTCCGTCACCGGCAGGTCGAACCGCGTGGCAAGTTCGACCTCTACCTTGCTCAGCCCCCGAAAGGCTCCCAGCGCTACCACTTCCCGGAGGCGCAGCCCCGATCGCACCAGCGACGCGGCGAACCGTGGGCGCACAATGCACGCTCGGACGAGGCCGCCGAGCACCAACGCCGCGTCGTACTCCGTCCTGCGTGGTGGCGTCGGTTCGACCAGCCCAAGGGCGTCGGCGACGGCAATGACCGTCGATGCGACGGACTCACTGAAGGCGACCGTGGGGACCATGTCGCGCTCCCGGCCGCCGCGGAAGTCCCAGTGCTTCTTCGCGAACGCTTCCAAGCAGTCCAACGCGGCGTTGTCGCGGTTACCGCCGAACATCTCGACGAGAGTGGCCATGGGTTCCGACATCAACCAGTCGTCGATCTGACGCACGGTCTCGGGCGGCCCGGCGTCTTGGTCCCACGTGGGGACCGGCACGCGTTCGAACCTGGTCACAGTTGTCTCGACAGCAAGGCGATGGAGTCCCGGACACGCGCGGGATCGGCGACGACATCGCTCCAGGTCGATTGTCCTGGCTCGAGACCGCTGTCTGGGTCGCGCGGCAACGTCTCCACGAACCGATTCTGACGTGCCTTGCTCGCCGTGCTGAACCCCGCCCCGATCCGGCGGCGCAACCGTGCCTCGGTAACGCTCAGCACGAATGGGTTCCCGTTGTCTGGCGTGCTGCCCGGACCGACGATCCACCCGAAGCGTTCTGAGAACCCGGCGTAACCGTCAGGGTCCTTGACCAGCCGGAGACCGGCGCGCTGGAGCGGTGAGCGCCAGTGATACTGCCTGACCTCGGCGCCAAGTCCCAGCACGCGCACACCCCACCGACCCGACGTGGTGCTGTTGCGCCAGAGGATGTACGGCTCGGCGACCGCCATCTGCCGGATGATGGCGCCGCTGCGCTTCCCTGCGAACCGTCGCCGATCTACGAGGTCGCCGTCGTAGAGCTCCGCGACCTCATTCATGGGGTTCACCCACGCCGCCATGGCCTTATCGAGGGCGGCAAAGTCCGAGACGACGGCTTGGCGGACAGCGACGGACAGCCACGACGGGCGCGGGTCCGACTTCTCCAACACGGTACGCAGATAGCCGAGGACGAGGGTGCGTGCCCGGACGTCCCGCACATAGACGTCTTCTGTCTCCGGCGCTGATTCCTTGCCTTGGACACCCTCAGGAAGCAGCGCACCGACGATGTATGGAACCTCCATCGTGACCGCGTCGGGTGCGGCGTTGACCGAGAGGACGGACGGGTTGTCACCCTCGATGAGGTCGTCGTAGGCGCGACGAATAGCCCGTACAGTCGGCTCGGAGAGCGTCACCTTCCGCGCCGACTCCGCGACGTTCAGCCACAACTTGTTCGTCTCGATGATTGCGTTGAGTTCCTGGCTCTTCGCCTGAGAACGAAGCGACGCGACGGCAACGGTCGATGCCACAACCGCCATCGCCACTCCGACTAGTGTCGCGACTGCGACAGCGTCGGCGAGAGCCGAGTCCACGCCATCCTCCCCATTCGAACGAGCATGCCTACGCCGTGACCAGCGCGGGGAACGGCTCGCCCTCCAGGACGTGCTTCATCGCGGCGCTGTTCATGCAGTAGCGCAGCCCCGTCGGCGGCGGGCCGTCGTCGAACACGTGCCCCAGGTGTCCGTCGCACCGCGCGCAGCGCACCTCGACGCGCACCATGAGCCACGACCTGTCCTCGTACGTCACCACCGAGTCCTCCGACACGGGCCGGGTGAACGACGGCCACCCCGTCCCCGACTCGAACTTCTCGCCGCTCTTGAACAGCGGGTTGAAGCACCCCGCGCAGATGTACGTCCCCGGGTCGTGGGTGCCGACGAAGCAGCCCGTGCCGGCACGTTCGGTGCCGTGCTTGCGGAGCACGTCGTACTCCTCGGGCGTCAGCCGCGCCCGCCACTCCTCGTCGCTCAGGACCAGCTTGTCGACCATGCCTCGACAGTACGCCGCGGGGGCAGCGACGGCGCCCCTACAACGCCGCCGCTGCCGGCTCCGGCGGGCCTAGCCCCACGACGGTACCGAACGCGGGTCGCGTTGCGCAGGGAGATGGAAAGGGTCCGGCCGGGGCGGCGGGCGCAGGTCGGCCCGCGGGCAGGTGGCGAGGGTCAGCCCGACCGACGAGAGGGCGTCGTCGCAGAGGCGCTCGACGTCCCATCCGGCGGCGAGGCCGGCGGGGGTGACGTTGACGCGGTAGATCGTGATCTCGTTGCGGCGCGGCTCGTCGTAGATGACCGCGATCGACCCGGCAAGCTGGGCGGTGCCGCGCCCGCCGCCGGGTCCGTTCCACGGCCGGTCGAAGCGCTGCCACATTCCGGGCGTGGCGCTCCACACTCCGCCGTTGGCGATGTCGTTCCGCTCGAGGGCGCGCAGGACCTCGGCCGCCACGGCGATGCCGAGGATCGCCGCGGGACGGATCACCGCTTCCATGCCTCCACGATCGGTTACGCCGTGAGCGATGTCGTCACCCTTCCGGGTACGACCGGCGCTAGCGTCAGCGGGCGTGCGGCTTTCAGGACGGTTCGCGGTGCTGGGCGAGCGCGACTACCGGCTGTTCTTCACCGGCCAGGTGGTCACGCTCATCGGCGACTTCATGCTGCCGGTCGCGCTGTCGTTCGCCGTCCTCGAGCGCTTCGACGACCCTGGCTCGCTGGGGCTGGTGCTGACGGCGTTCAGCACGCCGATGGTGGTCCTGCTGCTGTTCGGCGGCGTCGTGGCGGACCGGATCCCTCGACGTACGGTGCTCATCACCGCCGACGTCGTGTCCTGCGTCGTGCAGGCGGCCGCGGCGGCGCTGCTGTTCACGGACGGCTGGCAGATCTGGCAGCTGGCCGCGCTCGAGGCGGTCCGCGGGTCGGCGCACGCGTTCGCCGTGCCGACGTACGCCGGCCTCGTCCCCGAGATCGCCAGCCCAGGACGTCTCCAGCAGGCCAACGCCCTGCGCAACCTCGCGTGGTCCGTCGCGCAGATCGCCGGGCCGGCGTTCGCGGGCATCCTCGTGGCGACGGGCGGCGGGCCGTTCGCGCTGGCGGTCAACTCCGCGACGTTCGGCGTCAGCGCGCTCTGCATGCTCGCGGTACGCACCCGCGCCGCCGTCCCGCGCGAACGCTCCTCCATGCTCGCCGACCTCCGCGAGGGGTGGACCGAGTTCCGTTCGCGGACGTGGCTGTGGGCGATCGTGGCGCAGTTCTCGGTGTTCCACCTGCTCGTCATGCCGCCGATCTACGTCCTCGGCGTCGTCGTCGCCAAGTCCGACTACGGCGGCGCCAAGGCCTGGGCCACGGTCCTCACGTGCTCCGGCATCGGGTCGGTCATCGGCGGGCTCATCGCGCTGCACGTGCACGTACGCCGCCCGCTGCTGGTCGCGACGCTCACGACGTTCGGCCAGGGCGTGCTCATCCTCGCGCTCGTCACCCGCGCGCCGCTCGTCGCCCTCGCGCTGGCGGGCGCCATCGGCGGGTCGGGGTTCGCGGTCTTCGGGACGCTGTGGGAGACGACGCTGCAACGCCTCGTGCCCGCCGACCGCCTGTCCCGCGTCAGCGCGTACGACTGGTTCGGCTCGGTCGCGCTGCTGCCCATCGGCACGGCGCTCATCGGGCCGCTGTCGGAGGCGTTCGGCGTGGACACGATGCTCTGGGTCGGCTTCGCGGCGCTCGTGGTCCCGACGCTGATGGTGCTGTCCGTCCGGGATGTCACTCGCTTAGTCCACGAGGTCTAGCGCCGCCTCCACGACGGCCCGCGCGTCGATGCCGTGCAGCCGGTACAGGTCCTCCACGGCACCCGCCTGGCCGAAGCGCGAGACGCCGAGGCACGACACCGGCACGCCGAGCGCCGCCCCGAGGAACGCCAGCGTGTGCGGGTGCCCGTCGAGCACCGTCACGAGCGGCGTACCCGTGAAGACACGGTCCAGCACGCCCTCGTCCACGCCCTGCGCCAGCGCGTCGGGCAGCAGGCCGCGGCGGGCCTGCGCGGCGCGCCAGAGGCGGTCGTACGACGACACGACGACGACCCCCGCGGAGACGCCGAGCGACGCCAGCTCGTCGGCCGCGGTCAGCGCCTCGGGCACGACGGCGCCGACCGCCGCGATCGTCAGGTCGCCGCCGTCGCGGAGCCGGTAGGCACCGGCGAGGACGTCGCGCCGGCGCTCCTCACGGTCTTCCGGCAGCGCTGCGAGTGACTGGTCGACGGGGCGGGTCGTGAGGCGGACGTACGCCGACTCGCCGTCGGGCCGGCCGAGCCGCGACAGCGCGTGCAGCAGCACCCACTCGAGGTCCTGCGCAAACGCCGGCTCCCACGCCGTCACGCCCGGCTGCTCGAGCCCGATCGACGGCGTGATGACCGACTGGTGCGCACCGCCCTCGGCGGCCAGCGTCACGCCGGACGGCGTGCCGACGAGGATCGACTGGCCGCCGCCGTAGACGCCGAACGCCCACGGCTCCAGCGCCCGCGCGACGAACGGGTCGTACACCGTCCCGATCGGCAGCAGTGGCTCGCCGGTCGTGAGCCACGTCGCGCCGAGCTCTCCGAGGAGGCCGACGAGGTTGGTCTCGGCGATGCCGAGCTCGATGTGCTGGCCCTTCGACGTCTCCTTCCAGCGCATGAGGATGTCGGTCGCGTCCGCGAACCAGTCGGGCCTGTCCTCCGGCGCCCAGACGCCGACCTTGTTGATCCAGCCGCCGGTGTTGGTGGACGACGCGACATCGGGCGAGACCGTGACGACGCGCGCGGCGACCTCGGGCGCCTCGCGCGTGAGGTCCACCAGGACACGCCCTAGCACCGCTTGCGTGGCCTGCTCGCCCTTGTACTCACGGCCGAGCTCGGTCGGTACGTTCGGCGCCTTCGCGTCGGCGAGCTGCTCGCGCTTCAGCCGGTCCGCGACGGCGCGGCAGAGCTTGCCCGCGTCGGAGTCGGGGTCGAACGGCAGCCACGGGTTGGCCGCGTCGGTACCGAGGCGCTCGGCGAGGTCGGCGTACTGCTGCTGCGTCAGCAGCGCGGAGTGGTTGGCCGGGTGCCCCTCGATCGGCAGCCCCCAGCCCTTGATCGTGTACGCGAACATGACGCTGGGGCGGTCGCAGGCGACGGCGCCGTACGCGGCACGAAGCTCGTCGAGGTCGTGGCCGCCGAGGTCGCGGATCGCGCGCGCCACGTCGTCGTCGCTCAGGTCGTCGAGGACCTTCTTGACGTTGAGCCGCTCCCTGAGTGCCGAGGCCGGCGCGCGCAGGAGCGACTGGTACTCCTCGTTGCCCATCTCGTCGATGCGCTTGCGGAGCGCGTTGCCGCCCTTGCGCTCGAACAGCGACTGGAGGAAGCGCCCGTACTTCACCGGGAGCACCTGCCAGCCGGCCGCCTCGAACATCCGCATGAGCCGCGTCGCGGCGATGTCGGGGACGACGCGGTCGAGCGACTGGCGGTTGAGGTCGACGACCCAGAGCACCTCGCCGAGCCGCGGTACGACGGGGTCCGCGATGCACTCCCACACCGCGCCCTCGTCGAGCTCCGCGTCGCCGAGCAGGCTGATCTGCCGGCCGCCGCGCGGGGTGTCGAAGTGGCTCTCCAGGTACCGCCGCGCGACCGCGCCCCAGACCGGTGCGGTCGCGCCGATGCCGACGGATCCCGTCGAGTAGTCGGGCTTGTCAGGGTCCTTCGTGCGACTCGGGTACGGCTGCAGCCCGCCGAGCTCACGGAGCCGCGGCATGTACGACGCGTCGATGTCGCCGAGCAGGTACGAGATCGCGTGGAACACCGGCGACGCGTGCGGCTTGACGCTGACCCGGTCGTCGGGCCCGAGCGCGTCGAACCACAGCGCCGTCATGAGGCTGACCATCGAGGCGCTCGACGCCTGGTGCCCGCCCACCTTGATGCCGGAGGGGTTGGGGCGGGTGTTGGCCGCGTGCACCATCGACGCGGCGAGCCAGAGCACGCGGCGTTCGACCTCGCGGAGGGCGTCGTCGGTCACCTCCGCATCCTCTCGTACCTACGTCACCGCGGGGACCGCGACGACCTCGGGGGCCTGGGCCACCTGGCGTTCGAGGCCACGCCACGACGCGAGGAACGCCGGCGCCAGCGTCACCGCGAGGTAGACGAGGCCGAACGACCACAGCGCCGCCGACAGCCCGGCCCAGCCGACGAGCGAGCCGGCGAGGACCCCGCCGATCGGCATCGCGGCCGTGCAGCCGGCGAAGACGACGCCGTAGACGCGGGCCCGCATGTTCTCGGGGAGGCGCTCGTACATCGCGGTGTCCATGATCGGGTTGAGCGGACCGGACGCGAGGCCGCTGACGGCGTAGACCGCGACGATGACCCACAGCGGTGCGCGCAGCGCGAGGACCGCGAAGCGCGGGACGCCGCAGAGGACGTACGCCACGACGAACGCCCGCCGCCGCGGCAGCCGCAGCCCCAGCGAGCCGAACGCGAACGCGCCCGCCACCGCCGCCCCGCCGCTGATGCCGGACGCGAGGCCGAGGACGAGAGGTGACTTCATGACCTCCCGCGCGTGGACGGGGAACATGACTGCAGACTGCCCCGCGTCGAGCATGTTCGTGACCATGCAGAGCAGGATGATGTTGCGCACCAGGGGCTCGCGGCGGACGTACGCGAAGCCCTCGCGGAGGTCGGCGAGGTACGTCGACCGCTCACGGACGATGCGCGTCGGCGGCGGGACGTAGCGCGCGACGAGGAACGCGGAGACGACGTACGTCGCGGCGTCGAGGATGAGCAGGTTCGGCGCGCCGATCGCGGTGATGAGCACGGCGGCGATGGGAGCGCCGAGCATGCGCGCCCCGCGGGCCATGGCGTCGTACGCCGAGGTCGCCTTCTCCAGCGGCTTGCCCGCCACCTCGGCGAGGTCGGGCAGCAGCGCGCCGCGCGCCGTCTCGCCGGGCGTCGCGAACATCGACCGCAGGAACACCAGCACCAGCAGCTGCCAGAACTCCAGCCCCACCGTCGCGTGCAGCAACGGGACCAGGCCGACGATGCCGGCGCTGACGAGGTCGGAGGCGATGCTCGCGCGACGGTGGCCGATGCGGTCGGCGAACGTCCCGCTGAACGCCGCCGACAGCATGATCGGCAGCGACGACGCCGCCGCCGCGATGCCGGTCTTGGTGGCGCTGCCCGTGGTCGACAACACGAACCACGGGATGGCGAGGACGGTGAGGATGTTGCCGGTGATGGAGACGGCGTTGGCCGCCAGCAGGCCACGCAGCGGCGCGCGGTTCACGACTCCTCCTCGGTGAACGGTCGCGTCCGCAGCGGGAACGCCTCGACCTGCACGGTGACGTCCACCGCGCCCGGGGAGTCGTACTTCCCGAACGACTCGACGAGCGCGTGGATCCGCTGGTGCAGGCGCATGAGCTGGGCGGGCGTCAGGCGCAGCCGGAAGTCGCTCATGTCGGCGGCCTCCACCCAGTCGCGGCTCCACTCGCCGGCGGTCTGCTGCGTGACGAACGCCGCGGCGCGCTCGTGGTGGTTGGCCACGACGTGCTGCTGGTAGACGCCGACGATGGCGCGCGGCTCCGGGTCGTCGACCCAGCGCGCGGGCTCGACCTTGTGGCCGCCGAACGCCGGCCGCCACCAGCGGTCCCGCCCGTCACCGGAGTCGGGGACCTCCTCGACGAACCCGTGCTTCTCGAGCTGCCGCAGGTGGTACGACATCGACCCGCTGCTCTCGTTCAGCCGCTTGCCGAGCGCGGTGGCCGTGGCGGGCCCGTGGCTGCGAAGCGCGCGGAGGATCGCGATCCGCAACGGGTGGGTGAGGGCCCTGACCTGCTCCAGCCCGAGCTCCGGGTTCCTGTCGACCATGCGGCGACCCTACACTGCAAAGACTTCTTTGCAAAGACTTCTTTGCAGTCTGCGGTGCCCTCGTTCTCTGCAGGCAAGCAGCCGGTCTCGAGCACGGTGATCATCAAAGAACGGCACCGGGCCCCGAAACTCCGGTGGGAGGGGAGGGGTGCCCCCACCCCGCGACCAAGGGAGCTCGCGGAACTAGCGGGGTGGGGGCACCCCCTCACCGACCCTGCGAAGAAGAACCCCTACCCGCAGATGAAGTGCCCAGGCGAGTCGAGGAACGCCGGAGAGCTGTTCTGGGAGAACTCGTTCGTGAACACCATCGACACCTCGTTGAACCCGCTGCTGCCTCGCGTCGCGACGGACAGCGCCCCGTCCGCGGTGGCGAGCGTCTGCAACGTGCTCTGCATCGACGGCGACGGCGAGCGGACGACGCTGTGGCCGCCGTACGCGCCTTCGCAGACGTAGTAGATGTTGTAGACGCCGGTGGAGTCGATGAGCTTGTCGACGTTGTTCGGGTTGGGTGAGGTCAGGTCGCCCTGGAGGGCGTCCTGCTGCCAGCCGCCGTAGAGGACGTCGGGCCCGACGAACTTCGCGATCGGGTTCGTGACGCCCGGGCGGACCACGTCGAGGTGGTCGCTGCCGTAGCCGCCCCAGACGTGGTCCTTGTCCGGGCCGCCCCAGAGCCAGTCGTCGCCGTCGTCGCCGAAGATGGCGTCGCGGTCGCACGTCGACACGATCGTCGCCGCGCAGACGGCCCGCAGGTCGGCGTCGGTGTCGGTGGCACCGGCGTTGCCGTTGGCGGTGTCGTTGCCGGCACCGGCGTGGATGGCGTCGTTGCCCGCCCCGCCGTCGAGGACGTCGTCGCCGCCGACGGGGATGTCGTACAGCTGCGCGTCGCGCTGCAGTGAGTTGGTCGAGTTGATCGTCTCGGACAGGAACTTCGCGGAGTCGGTGATGACCTTCGCCGCGATGCCGTTCTGGCCGGTGCCCTTGCCGTTGACCGAGACCGTGAAACGGCCGAGGTCGCCGTGCAGCGCGTCGTCGCCGGCGTCACCGGCGATCGTGTCGTCGCCGAGCTCGCCGTGCAGCTCGTCGTGACCCGCGGCACCGGTGACGGTGTCGTCGCCGTACGCCCCCGCCACCTCGTGCAGCGTCGGCGCCTGGACGGTGCGCTTCGGGATCTCCGCGAACGGCGCCGCGTGGTACGTCCACGCCCCCAGCGTCGTCACGGTCCGCGCCACGACGCCGTTGTCGCCGAGGACCGCGTCCTCGCCGGTGCCGCCGTCGATGGTGTCGTCGCCGTCGGCCAGGTTCGTGACCGTGGCCGCGGTGGTGACGGCAGGCGGCGTGTGCCGGACGACGCCGTTGGCGAGCGAGGAGCCGCCGCCGACGAGGTCGTCGTCGTGCGCGTCGCCGGTGATGGTGTCGGCACCGGCGTTGCCCTCGACGTGGTCGTCGCCGTTGTCGCCGTGGAGCGTGTCGTCCGCGCCGCCGCCGAAGACGAGGTCGCGGCCGCCGTCGCCGTTGACGGTGTCCGCGCCGGAGGCGTTGACCGGGGGCTGCGGCTGACCCGCGACCGCCACATCGAACAGCGTCGTCGTCCGGACCGCCGACCCGGTGTTGGGGTCGGTGGCGCCCGTACGGTCGATGCGGCCGTTGTCACCGACGACCACGTCGGCGCCGTCGGCGCCGGTGATGGTGTCGGCACCGTCGACCTTGTCGGTCAGCGCCGTCAGCGTGCTGCCGACGTAGTGGACCGCGCTGCCGCCGACGACGTCGTCCGCGCCGGCGTCGCCGGCCATCGTGTCGTCGCCGCCGTTGCCCTGCATGCGGTCGTCCTCGGTGCCGCCCGACATCGTGTCGTCGCCGCTCTGCCCGAACATCCAGTCCGTGCCCGCGTCGCCGTCCATCGTGTCGTCGCCCGCCAGGTCGGCGGCCGCGTGCGGCCCGGCACCTGCCGGGTCGAGGTCGTGGAACGTCCACTTCGCGGTGCTGCCACTGCCCGTCACCACACCGTTGTCGCCGAGCATGACGTCGATGCCGGTGCCGCCGGTCATGGTGTCGCCGGCGTCCTCGATGGAGCCGTCACGGGTCGTGCCGCCGACCATGACGTCGTCGTGGTCGTTGCCGTGCATGGTGTCGGCGCCGCTGTTGCCCTCCATGCGGTCGGTCTCGGTGCCGCCGCGCATGGTGTCGCCGCCGCCCTGGCCGTAGAGCCGGTCGAGCCCGGCGTCGCCGTCCATGGTGTCGCCGCCGCTCACGTCGACGGGCGGCCCGGCCGCGCCGGAGCCGTCCTCGTCGTAGAGCGTGACGGTGCCGTTCGCGGCGATCTTCGCGTTGTCGCCGACGGCAACGTCGTCGTCCTCGTTGCCGTGGATGGCGTCGGCGCCGTCGAGCATGTTGCGCAGCTCGCGGACCGCGCCCGCGAGGCCGCCGTCGTCGACGCCGCTGCCGCCGACGATCCGGTCGGTGCCGGCGTTGCCGTTGATCGTGTCGTCGCCGGCGTTGCCCTCGACGTAGTCGTCGCCGGCGTCGCCGTGCAGCGTGTCGTTGCCGGACTGGCCGTAGATGAGGTCGTTCGCGGCGTCGCCGTTGATCGTGTCGCCGCCGGCCTCGTGCGCAACGGTGCCGCCGCTCTCCCGCAGGTCGAGCAGCACGACGGAGCCGAACCTCGCGTTGTCGCCGGTCAGGACGTCGGCGTCGTTGCCGCCGGAGATCGTGTCCCCGCCGTCGCGGACGTCCTCGGTCGAGGAGCCGCCCATGATCTCGTCGATGCCGTCGTCGCCGTAGAGGGTGTCCGCGCCGGACCCGCCCTCGACGTAGTCGTCGCCGCCGTTGCCGTGCACGTTGTCGTCGCCGCCGGTGGCGTAGATGACGTCGTCGTGCGCGTCGCCGGTGATGGTGTCGTCGCCGGCCTCGCTGCCGACGTGCGCGCCGCCGGTCTTGAGGTCGAGCGGCGTCACGACGCCGAGCGTGGCGATGGTGGCGTTGTCACCGGCGATGGAGTCGGTACCGTCGCCGCCGGAGATGGTGTCGCCGTCGTCAGCCCGGCCGGAGAACCCGCTGCCGCCGACGAGCCGGTCGTTGCCGCCGTCGCCGTAGATCGTGTCGCCGCCGCTGTTGCCCTCGACGAAGTCGTCGTCGGCGTCGCCGTGGATGGTGTCGCCGCTGCCCTGGCCGTGGATGCGGTCCTCGCCGGCGTCACCGTGGATGGTGTCGCCGCCGGAGAAGCCGCCGGCCGCGTCGTGCAGCGTCACGGCCAGCGCGGCGTTGATGGACGCGTTGTCGCCGGCGATGACGTCGTTGCCGTCGTTGCCGTTGATGGTGTCGCCCGCGTCCGCGTGGCCCGCCGTGCCGGAGCCGCCCACGAGCCGGTCGACGCCGGCGTTGCCGTGGATGGTGTCCGAGCCGCCCTCGCCGAAGACCAGGTCGTTCTGCTCGTCGCCCCAGAGCGAGTCGTCGCCGGCGTTGCCGTCGTGGAACGTCAGCGTGCCCGGCACGCCGTTGTCGCCCAGGAGCGTGTCGGTGCCCTGGTTGCCGTGCATCGTGTCGTTGCCGTCGAGCGCGCCCGCGACGTGGCTGCCGCCGGCCATGAGGTCGTTGCCGCCGTTGCCGTTGACGGTGTCGTCGCCGCCGTTGCCGTAGAGCGTGTCGTTCTGCTCGTGGCCGTCGATGGTGTCGTTCGCGCCCTGGCCGTAGATCGTGTCGTCCTCGGTCTGGCCGCCGAGCACGTCGTTGCCGGCGAAGCCGCCGGACAGGTCGTGCAGCGTCACGCCGCCGGTGACCGGTGACGCGTTGTCGCCCGCGATGACGTCGGCGTCGGCGCCGCCGTCGATGGTGTCGTTGCCGTCCGCGGTCGCGGCGGTGGTGGAGCCGCCGATGAGCGTGTCGGCGCCGTCCTCACCGGAGACCGCGTCGTGGCCGGGACCGCCGAACGCCGTGTCGTCGCCGATGCCGCCGTGGACGGTGTCGTTGTCGGCACCGCCGTCGACCACGTCGTCGCCGGTGTCGCCGTAGACGTCGTCGGCGCCGCTGCCGGCGTCGATCTCGTCGGCGTCCTGGTAGCCGCGCAGGAAGTCCGCGCCGCTGTCGCCCGCGAGGAAGTCGCGGCCCGCGTCGCCGATGACGGTGTCGTCGCCGGGGCCGGCGAAGACCGCGTCGTTGCCGCTGCCCGCGAGCACGCAGTCGGACGAGAGGCCGTTGGCCGCGGCGCGCGCCATGGAGATGCCCGCGACGGACGCCATGCCGCCCTGGACGACGCCGTTGGTGACGACGCGGTCCCCGAGGGTGCCGTTGAACGTCCCGCCGCCGTCGTGCATCACGACGCCCGCGGTGACGAGCCTGCCGAGGAACCGGCCGCTGTCCGTGTCGCCGTCACCGTCGAGGTCGAGGGTGCCGTCGGCGCGGACGTTGGCGGACGCGCGGCAGGCGATCGGCGTCGTGCTCGACGCCGCGTCGGTGCCGGTGTCACGGGTGACGAGCGCCTTCACGTCGGCGCCGGTGGTCGCGATGACCGCGGAGCCGGAGATCGTGCCGGTGTCGCCGACGACGATGTCGGAGCCGCTGCCGGCGTCGACCGCGTCGGAGCCGGTGCCGCCGGTCGCCTTGTCGTCGCCGTCGCCGGCGTCGACGAGGTCGTCACCGGGGCCGCCGTCGAGGACGTCGGTGCCGCCGCGCGCGAGGAGCTGGTCGGAGCCGGAGCCGCCGCGGAGGACGTCGTTGCCGGGGACCGTGGTGTTCGCGCTGTCGCCCTCGACGAAGTCGTGGCCGGTGCCGCCGCAGAGCGAGTCGTTGTCGGGCCCGCCCGCGAGGTTGTCGTCGCCGGCGTCGCCGACGAGGACGTCGTTGCCGGCCTCGCCCTGGAGCTGGTCGTTGCCGTCGGTGCTCGCCGCGGCGCACGCCGTGTCGAACGAGAACGTCGTGGCCGAGCCGGTCAGGTCCTCGAGGCGCGCGCGGTCGGTCGTCGGGGTGGACGTGCCGCTGAACGCGCCGCCGAACAGGTAGTCACCGGCGAAGTGGCCGGACAGCGTGTCCGCGCCGCCGTCGCCGACGACCACGTCGCGGCCGTCGAGCAGCGTCAGCGCGCCCGCGGCCGTGAGGGCCGGGTTGCGCGTCCGCGCGGTGGCTGCCTGGGTGGCGTTGAGGCCTGGGCCGCCGTTGAGGGAGTCGTTGTCGGCGCCGCCGCGGACGAAGTCGCTGCCCGCGTTGCCGTTGACCTTGTCGTCGCCGCCGTCGCCGTCGAGGACGTCGTCACCGATGCCGCCGTCGAGGACGTCGTTGCCGGCGTCGCCGTCGGCGGTGTCGTCGCCGAGGCCGGTCGTGACCTTGTCGGCGCCCTCGCCGCCGTTGACGGTGTCGTTGCCGCCGCCGGTGGTGACCTTGTCGTCACCTGCGCCGGCGTCGATGGTCGAGGCGATGGTGAACGGGATCTCCACGCCGGCCTCGGTCGCACCGGACGCGAGCTCGATGACGTCGTTGCCGGTGCCGCTGTTGGCGACGATGCGTCCACCGGCGGGGACGGTGTCGTTCTGCACGAGGCCGCTGAACTCGACCTGCACGTCGGTGGACTGGCCCGCGGTCACGGGCTCGAGCTGGCGGACGACGAACTTCTCCTGCGTCCGCGTGGACTTGTAGTGCCTGTTGAAGGCGTACGTGTGCCCTGCGCCGTCGTCGACGTCACCGATGTTGAGCCGCAGGTTGCCGGACTGGTGCACGGCGAGGTCGGGCTCGAAGCGTTCGCACTCGACCTCGAACAGCTTGATGGGCGGCTTGAGCCGGAACAGCTCGAACTCCCATCTCTTGCTCCACAGCTTGAGGTCCACCTCGACGAAGAAGCCGAAGAAGAAGTCGAGCAGGCCCTCCACGCGGAACAGGCAGATCGGGTTGTCCTTGAACTCCTCGATCTCGTCGATGTAGAGCTTGCCGTCGTTGTCGGGGTCGACGAGGTCGAAGTTGATGGTGATGCCGACGCCGCCGTACAGGCCGACCTTGAAGATGCTGATGGAGACGGACGCGCCGAGCGTGACGACGAACGTCAGCTTGATCTCGGGGACGTCGGTGCCGGCCGCGTCGAGGTCGTCGAGGAAGATGCCGTCTACGAGTGCGCTCGGGTCGAACGAGTCACGGTCCTGCTTGAGGACGTTCATGATGCCGCGCGTGTCGTAGCCCACCGCGAACCGCGCGGACAGGCCGATGGTGGCGCCGATCGAGATGTCGACGGGCACCGGGCCGGCCATGAACGGACCCCACGAGTACGCCAGCGACGCCGAGACGCCGAACGCGCCGGTGTCGAAGCGGACCAGCGTGACGTTCTCGCCGACGAGCAGGCCCATGACCGACGCGGCGTCGTTCAGGAACGGGAACGAGATGCCCATGCCGTCGAACTTCTGGATGGTCTTGCCGCGGGTCATCGTCCGCGCCAGCTCCTTGCCGGTGCAGCCGTTGGCGGGGCAGTTCTCGAGCTGGACGGTCTTCTGCTTGTACGTCGTGCCGTCCTGCTTGAACTGCTTCTGGCAGTCCTTCGGCTGCTTGGCACCGGCGTCGTCCTTCTTGCCGCAGGCGCCCTTGGTGGCGTTCTTCTTGGCGACCTTGAAGCCGCCCTTCTCCTGCACGCCGTTGTTCCACGAGCCGAGACCGATGAGCGTGCTGGCCGCGCGCTGCGCGAGGTCGGCGACGAGCTGGGTGACGCTGATGACCGAGCGCACGAGCGCGAGCGGCTTGCGCGCCGCCTCCTCCAGGATGTCCATGAGGGTGCCGATGGCCTGGCCGGTCAGCGCCGCGATCTCCTTCAGCACCGGGATCGGCGCGGTGAGGATGTCGGCGATGGTCTTGAACGGCCGGGTCAGCGCGTAGAGCTCCGCGACGATCGGCTGCATGAACTCGTTGACGAACGAGCCCGCGTCCATCTGCAGGTCGGCGTAGCCGATGTCGGTGTACGCCGTGGCGTCCGCGTCGGCGGCCGAGAGGAGCCCGTTGACACCGAAGCCGACGTGGACGGTGCCCTGCAGCGACGGCAGCGTGGTGCCCGCCGGGTTGCCGCCGGTGGTGACGCCGGTGACGAAGTAGAGGTCGATGTTGCCGGTCGCGTCGGCCTGGAACCTCGGCGTCGGCACGGTCGGCGACGACAGCGTGTCGAGGCTGATGCGGCCCTTCGCGTCGCTCGCCGCGGCGAGACCGAAGTCGAGCGTGGCCTTCAACGCGAGCCCGGTGCGGTCGGCGTTGGTGCCGTCGGAGGCGCTGAGCGGGTCGCCGGTGCCGTCGTAGATGATGCCCTGCAGCAGGCCGAGGGTGGCCTGGTAGCAGCGGGTGTTGGAGAAGCCGCTGTTGGCCGCGCCGGTCTCGGCGGTCTGGCCCGCCTTCGCGCCCGCGGGCACGTCGGCCGTCGTGCAGGAGCCCGCGTCGGGCAGGTGCACGGACGCCGCGACCTCGAGCGCCGCGTCCGTCGCGTCGGCCTTGTTGACGCCGATGTACGGGCCGACGTCGCGGGCCATGCCGAAGTCCACGTCGAACGTCCAGGCCACCTCGGCCTCGAGGCCGTTCGGGCCGTCGATCTCGAGACCCGGGAGGCCGGCGTCGAAGCGCGGCAGGTCGATCGACGCGATCGCGCTGTCGCAGTTGCCGCAGCCCTTGGTGAGCTTCGGCGCGGCCGCGGCGTCGCCGCCGATGGTCGTCTGCACGCGGACGTCGACGATGTTCTCGTCGCTGTCGGTGCCGTCCGCGCACGGGTGGGTCGTGGCGGCGTTCGGCGTGGTCTTGCAGTCGAGGATGACCTTGACGCCGGTGTTGTTGTCGGCGGTGGTCTTCGGGCTGAGGACCTTCATGAGCGAGGAGCCGGCGTTGTCGATCGCGTTGGCGAGGTACGTCTCGATGCTCGCCTTGAAGCCGGTGATCGAGTTCGGGCCGCTCTGGAACGCGGGAACGGGCAGGCTCGCCAGCTCGTCCTCCAGCGCCTGCAGGCCGTCCATGACGTGCGAGCCGGCGGTGCGGTCGAGGCCGATGAGCGGGAACGGCTCGGCGGCGAGCGTGCCGTCGAGGCCGTCCTCGACGTAGCCCTTGAGCAGGCCCATCGCGACGGTGAGCAGCGAGAACTCCAGCGGCTCGTCGCCCGCGATCGCCTCGGTGAACGCCGCGCCGAGGCCGCTCGCGGCGGACACGCCGCTGGTGAAGTCGGCGCTGTACTTCAGGACGCCGAGGAACTTGCCGTCGTCCGCGCGCCACGCGTTGCCGGTGGCCCAGGACTTGCCGGACGGCGCCGGGCAGGTGAACGCCGTCGTGCCCGTCTTGGCGGTGACGACGCAGGAGAAGTCCGCGGTCTCGTTGCGGATCGTGGTGCCGACGACGACGGCCGCGGGGACGGTCGTCGTGACGACGTTGCCGGCGACGGCGGTCGCGGTGCCGTGCGGCGCGTTCGGGTCGCGGACCTGGGCGGCGAGCAGCGCGCACGCGTCACCGGTGGTCGGCGAGAGGCCGATGCCGTCGGAGCACGACGGGTCGAACAGCGGGCCGGTCGCGCTGACGGCGAGGTTGGCCGGCGCGGTGTACGCCGCCGGGTCGTCGTCGACGGCGCCGGTGAGGTTCCACGTCGTGAGGCTCGCCTTGGCGATGCCGGGCCCCTGCACCTCGTAGTAGTCGCCGGCGTCCCAGTTCCCGCTGCTCGTGAGCGCGGTGCCGCAGGTGAGCGAGTCGCCGGTCGCGGCGGTGACGACGCAGGAGGCGTTGTCGGTGCGGTTCCAGACGGTGCGGCCGACGAGGCCCATGCCGTCGAAGCCGGTGCCCGGGTCGACGAGGACCTTCGTGGGGTCGCCGAGGTCGAGGCGGTACACGTCGTCCTTGGTCCACGTCTTGCCGCCGGAGAGCGCGGTGCCGCTGGTGCAGGAGACGGTGGTGCCGGTGATGGGGCCGACGGCGCAGGAGGCGCCGGCCTCGGTGGTGTTGGTCACGGTCGTGCCGGCGACACCGGCCGAGAGGAACGACGTGAACGCGCGCACGTCGTCGGCCGCGGTCGCGTCGCCGGTGCGGTCGCCGTCGGTCAGCGTGGCGGCGCGCTCGACGGTGAACGTCTTGGTGGCGTCCCACGTGCCGGACGAGATCGGGCAGTCGATGGTCGTCGTCGTCTTCGCCGTGCCGGCGCCGACGGTGCAGTTGGCGGTGCCCTGGCGGATGACGTCGCCGGTGATCAGGCCGGAGAAGCCTGGCGCGGACAGGCCGCTCGCGGTCGCGCGGGTCGCGTGCCCGAGCTGCGACAGCGAGTACGCCGCGCCGCTCGCCCAGGCGACCGAGTCGCTGAGCTGGCAGGTGAGGGTGTGCTGCGCGATGGCGGTGACGCTGCAGGTCTTGCCGCCGCTCGTGACGGTCGCGCCGGTCATGACCCCGCGGGCGACGAAGTCCACGTCGTTGTCGACGAGCTGGTTCGTCGCGGAGCCGGTGTCCGCCGTACCCGAGAGGGTGAACGGCGTCAGCGTGCCGGTGAGCGGCGAGTCGGCGGTGTGGGTGCCGGTGACCGGGTCGTGGCGGCCGAACAGCCGCGCGCCCGTGCCGAGCGTGAGGCCCATGGAGCCGACGCTGCCGGTGAAGTCGACGGTCGAGGAGTCGACGGTCGCGGTGAGACTGGTGATGCCGGTGTCGGCGCGGACGACGACGTCGCCCGAAGGGATGTCCGGCGCCAGCGGGACGGCGAAGCGGATCTTGGCCGACGACGTCGTCGCGATGTCGAACGCGCCCACGGCACCGGCCTCGTCGGCGATGCCGTGCAGGTCGAGGGCGGAGAGCCCGGTCAGCTCCATGCGGACCGGCGCGTCGACGGTGTCGGCGCCGTTCCACGTGACGGCGAGCTGGGCGTGGGGCTTGTTCGACTTGGTCGAGCCGTCGGGCATGGTGTGCGTGAACCGCGCGAGGGTCACGCCGACGGACGCTGCGCTGAGCGTCACGCCGTTCGCCGTGGTGATCGCGCCCATCTCGGTGGTCAGCGCGCTGACGAGGTCCTGCAGTGTCGCCGGCGGGACGGGCGCGGGGCTGACCGCGGTCCACGTGACGCCGCCGTCGGTGACGGTGCCGCCGACGGTGCTCGGGAAGTTCGGCGCGGTCGCGCCGCTGGTGCCCGCCGCCGTCGCCTTGTAGAGCAGCGGCGTGCCGGCGACGGAGACGCTCGGGAGGACGAGGTCGTTCAGGGCGTACGCCTTGCCCGGCGCCCACGACGGCGCCTGCGCCGTGACGGGCACGCGCTCGCCGATCTTCGCGGCGACGTCGCGGAGCTGCGCGAACTGCGGCGTGAGGTCCCTCGGCGCCTTGCCGAGCATCGGCAGCGGCGTGATGTAGCCGGGCTCGGTGTTGAGGTCGAGGCGGTTGGCGATGTCGTAGAGGTTCTCGAGTAGCAGCGTGCGCAGCGCGTCCTGGTCGCCGCTGACCCGCCACATGTCGCCGGCGCGCCAGTTGTTGTCGGTCGTGACGGCCTCGGTGACGGTGGCGCCGTCGGCGTCGGCGTACGTCGGCGTGCCGTTCGAGGCGGTGCCGGTGCGGACGGAGAGGCGGCGGCCGCCGGACATGCCGGCCAGCGTCGCGCCGGCGGTGGTGCCGTCGTCGACGGAGCTGGAGATGTTGCAGGTCAGCGTGGTGGCGTTGGTGACGACGACGTTGTCGCACGTCGCGCCGGTGGTGGCGTTCTGCAGCGTGGCGGGCAGCGGGGAGCCCGCGGCGATGGTGTGGCCGAACGCCGTGGTGAAGTCCGCGGCGCTGTCGGTCAGCGTGACGGTGGACTTGGACGCGTTGGTCGCCTTGCCCTCGACGAGCGGGAGGACGTCGAAGAGCTTCAGGTACGTCTCGTACGCGGTGTTGGGCGTCGCCACCGGGCGGGTCGCGGGGCCGAAGTCGTGCCAGGCCGCGGTGACGCTCGCCTGGTCGGTGCCGGTGGTCAGCGCGGAGAGCGAGCCGCTCGCCGCGACGTCGAACGCCGCGTCGTACTTCAGGTTGAACGCCGGCGTCACCGGGCTGGCGAGCGCGAGCAGGCGGCGCAGGCCGACGGCGTTGGCGATGGTGACGGAGTCGGCGCCGGCGACGGGGTGCGCCGCGTCGAGGCCGAGGTCGGCGGAGAGGACGTTGCCGGTCGCGACGGGGGCCAGCGCCCACGACGTCGTCGTGGCGTTGACGCCGAGGTAGCCGACCTTGCCGGAGAACACGTCGCCGGTCGCGCCGCTCACGGTCGCGCTCGCGACGGAGACCTCGGGGCCGGAGCCGAACTGCGCGAAGTAGCGGTCCACCTGGCCGTTGAGGGCATCGGAGTCGAGGGCAGCGAGGTCGTTCTGCAGCAGCAGGCCGTACGTGCCGGAGAGCCCGATGGTGCCGAGGTCGAGCGTCGCGGTGGCCGCGGTGGTGAGGCCGGACAGGCCGGTCTTCGGGCGGAGCGCGTCGCCGACGTCGTAGCCGGTCGTCATCGACGCGGGGTCCTTGCTGATGCCGACGGCGTACGTGAGCTTCTCGGCCACGCGGTCGTACGCGACGGTGATCGTGGAGCCCTCGAGCGCGTCGAGCGCGGTCTGCAGCTCCTGCGCGCTGCGGATGCGCGGCTCGGCAGTGAACGTCTGCGTGGCCATGGTGCCGTCGGCCTGCTGCGCGGTGACGTCGAACGACACCTTGACGTCGGGCTCGCCGGTGACGTTGGCGACGGTGATGTTGGTGGTCGGCGCGGGACCGGCGGTGGTCGCGGTGGTGGCGCCGGTGATGCCGGTGGTGGTGCCGTCGGCGCGCTTCCACGAGACGTTGGTGACCTCGCTCTGGGTCACGGCCTGGCAGTACCAGGTGGTGCCGGCGAGGTCGGCGCCGGTGGGCGGCTGGGTGTTGGCCTTGCCGCAGACGATGGCGGCGGAGCCCTGGCGCTCGACGAGGTCCTGCAACTGGCCCGCCGGCGAGAACGCGTCGGAGAACCGCTTGTCGAGCAGCGGCAGCCGCTGGTCGATGCGCGCCTGCGCGCCTGCCATGGCGGCGCTGAACTGCGAGAGGCCGGTCAGCGCGTCGTCGGCGCCGACGCGGGTGAACGGCTCGAGGTTGGCGAGGCTGACGACCGGCGCGCTCGGCGCGGTCGCGGTGGGGTTGAGCGGGCGGAGGTCGACGTACGTGGGGGCGCCGGCGTCGGCGTACGTGATGGTCCCGCCGTCGGTGCCGCTCGGCAGCAGCGAGGAGGCGAACGTCAGCGCGACGTCGACGCTCGGCGTCGTACCCGCCGTGTCGGTCAGCGAGAACGCCGCCCAGTCCGGCAGCAGCGTGTTGGTCCACTCGTCCTGCGTGACCGCGCCGCTCGCGTCGGGGTCGGTGAAGACCGTCGAGCCCGCGAGGTCGTACGCCGCGCGGCCCGTGACCGTGACGTCGGTGAAGCCGTACCGCGAGGTGAAGGACAGGCCCGTCCGGCTGCTGTTGGCGTCGGTGGCGAGCGTCAGCGTCGTGGCGGTGGGGTCGAGCGTGAGGGCGTTCGGGACGTCGATCGTGACGCCGTCGGCGGCGAGGACGGCCTTGTCCATACGCAGCGGCAGGTCGGCCGTGAGCGTCATGCCGACGGGGACCGTTCCGACGCCTGCCGTGTCGGTGCCGTGGACGGAGATCGCGGGGCGGGGGTTGGCGGCGTCGGGGTCGCTGCCTGGGCGCACGTAGGAGATGGGGACGTTCTGCGTCTTGTGCACGACGGCGTGGATCGTGAACGTCGCGACGTCGCCGCTCTCGGTGATGCCGCCGGGGACGGTGTACGTGACACCGGTCTCGCTCGCCGCCTCGATGGCGTTCTTCAGGTCGGCGTAGTCGCCGTCGAACGCCGCCATGTCGAGGCCGAGCGTGCGGGTGAACAGCGTCGGGAAGCCGAGGATGTCGGCGGGGCTGCGGTCGGTGAGCGGCAGCTTCGTCGCGAACGCCGGGTGGTCGGCCATCGTGTCGAGAGCCGCGGTGAGGCTCGCGACGCCGTGGGCGGTGCCGATGGCCTCGGGGGTGCCCGGGCTCGCGGCCGTCGCCGGCAGGCTCGGGAGGCCGTAGAGCACCACCGCGCTCGACAGCAGAACCGTCACCGCGCTTCGCGACGCGACGCCACGCTTCATCGGAAAACCCCTCGCCTGGCCCCGTTGACGCTCTCCCGCGTGTCCCGTGGTACTCGCGTCGGGTGGTCCGGCGGGCGGTCATCGGGGGATCTGGTCACGCTGCGCGACCGAACCGTCCCTTGCGCACACGTCAGTCGTGGTCCTAAGGGACCATTGCGGCTGACCGAACGGCCTTTCGGTGACTCTGCGTGTTGTCTTGGTGACCCGGGCGCCCTGGCGGCGTGGGCGGCAGAATGACCGGCGGGCCGGTAGCTCAACTGGCAGAGCAGCAGCCTTTTAAGCTGTGGGTTGTGGGTTCGATCCCCACCCGGCCCACCCTTCGTTCTCGGGTCAGCGCAGCGCCGTGTGCAGCGCGACCAGCGCGAGGAACTCCTGGCCGTCCGGCGTGGGCGCGAGCGCCTCGAGCAGGTCGAGCGCGCGCGTCGCCTCGTCGGCGTGCGAGAGCGTCTGCCCCTCGTCGACGTCGGCGAGATGGTCGTAGTCGGCGCTGTGCCGCGCCTGCTGGAGCAGGAGGAACGCCCTCGCGAGATCGGCGAGCATGCGGTTGGCACGGAGCCGCGCGACGATGGGACGGACGTGCTCCTTGCCGCTCGCGGCACCCGTGAGCCAGCGGCAGACGTCGGCGACCCTGCCGTGGTCGAGCGCGCGGCAAAGCCGGTACCGCTCTCCGGGTGGCGAGCCGGGTGCGACCTGGTCGGCCATCGCGACGGCGAAGCCGTGGAACACCGCGTAGTACGACGCCGAGGTCGAGCGTCGCAGCCACTCCGGCGACACCGGCCCGAGGTCCTGCGGACGTGCCAGCCGGACGGCGTGGTCGAGGAGCCGCCGCGGCTCGAGCGGCGCCAGCACCGCCTAGCCACCCCCCTCGGCGGCCGCCTTCTGGAGGCGCGAACGGAGCGAGTGCGGGCGGACGTACCAGTTGGGCAGCCTGAGCTCCCCGCACCTCGCCCACACCCGGTGCGTCAGCTCGATGATGTCCTCGGCGGGCCAGCCCGGTCCCGGCACGGGATCCGTGATCGTCAGGTCGACGAACAGGGCGGGCTGGTCCTGGGGATCGGGGCCGGCGTCGTACTCGACGTCCAGCACGGTGATCGAGCCCACGACGAGGCCCCGCACCCACTCGGTCAGCTCGGGGACGCCGCCCTGCTCGACGATCTCGTACGGATCCATGCTCTCGATGCTAGGCGGCGCGCGGCGGGCGCAACGACCTCGTTTCGCATCTGTGGATGACGTAGTTCAGCCTGTGGACGCAGAAGCGCGTTGGTACTTGGCGCCCGCGTCGCCTATGCTTCCCAGGTTCTCCCGACGGCACGGCAGTGGGGTCGTCTCCGCTCGACGGCGCAGCCGGCGGGCGTCCAAGCCCCCATCGTCTAGAGGCCTAGGACACCGCCCTTTCAAGGCGGCGACACGGGTTCGAATCCCGTTGGGGGTACGGCAAGGCACCACGAGGTCCCGTAGTGCAGTTTGGAGTGCACGCCGCCCTGTCAAGGCGGAGGTCGCGGGTTCAAATCCCGTCGGGACCGCTCGACCCCTCCGGGGGCAGGTAGCTCAGCTGGTACGAGCGTCCGCCTGAAAAGCGGAAGGTCGGCGGTTCGATCCCGCCCCTGCCCACCATCCGTCTCGGACGAGGACTATTTCAACGAGTCCGCGATGACCCACCACGCGAACGTCCCCGCCGCGGGCCCGCGCCCGCCGCGCGTGACGCGGAACGTGTTGAAGTACGTGCCCTTCTTCAGGATCGGCGTCTGGAACGTCTCCGTCCCCGCCGGGTCGAGCGTGACGCCGCCGTCGAACGCCGCGAACACCGGCTTCTTCGCGTCGACGCCGGCGGGCGGCGCCTGGCCGCTCGCGGCCACGGGGGTGCAGTCGTCGGGGTTGGCGAGCGCCGGGTCGCCGGCGGTGACGCACTGGGCGTACGTCATCTCGCCCGGCTCGTCGGCGGCCGCCGCGTGCCAGACGCCGATGACGGCCATGCCGCTCGCGCTGAGCTTGCGGCCGAAGTAGCCCTCGCTGTGCGCGAGCACGAGGTCCTCGGAACGGTTGCGGTCGAACGCCGCGCCGACGCCCTTGTTCGTGACGAAGCCGCGCTGGCCGCCGAGACCGTCGACCTGGAAGTACGCCGCGAGCAGCTGCCGCGAGGGGCCGCTGACGATGAGCTGGTACGTGCCCGCGGGCAGCGCGTACTGCACGCCGCCGGCGACCTCGGTGGCGGAGACCCCGTGGACGGAGACGTGCTCCACGAACGTCCTGCACGGCGGCGGCGGCTCGACCGTCGGCGCGTCGTCGGAGGGGCAGTGGTCGGGGCGCGGCGCGTGGACCTGCACGGCCGCGACGGGCCTGCCCGCGACGCGGGTCGAGCGCGAGATCAGCGCGACGACCATCCAGGTGTCCTTCTGGCCCGCGCTGTAGTTGACGAGCTCCGCGAACCCTGCGGTCCGCCCGGGCTCGGGCGTCGGCACGAACAGCTTCGCGCCCTTCGGCACGGTGACGTCGACGGCACTGTTGGCCCAGCCGTAGACCATCGTGAAGCCGGCGACCGCCTTGGGCTTCGGCTTCGCCTCGGCGACGGGCACGGCCGCCATGGTCAACGCCAAGGCGACGAGAACGGTCCTGCGCATGCTGGGCTCCCCCCACGGAAGTGTTTCCGAGGGGGGATTTCGACGGAACGGGCGGCCGGTCCTCTAATTTGCTTCGCCAGGACGCGGAGACGCGTTCGCGCCGGTCGGGGAATACCTCGGCGGCCGGGTCGGCGCGGCGCCTGCGCGCGAAGCCGAGCAGCGTTCACGCCGCGGCGACGAAGGTGACGGCCGCACCGACGCGGGCGAGCCGGCCTGACTGGCTTGGCCGACTGGCTGGTGACCGCACGTGACGTTCGCGGTCGCGTGACGAGCCCTCGCACGATCGGGGTGCGATCTGCGCCTTGTCCCCGCACGACCCGCAACCGGGTTGCGGACGGGACCGCCGACTCGCGCCGTGGCATGGCGACGGGCCCCGCCCGGTCGCCTGCGCAACAACCGGATCAGGGCCCGTCTGCCATGCGCCCGGGCGGGGGCCCGCCCGAGCGCTGGATCGAGGAGGAGCTGTGTTACTCGGAACGCTGCTGCGGGATGCCCGCGAGGAGGTTCCTGACTTCCGACTCGCGGTACCGGCGGTGTCCGCCGAGCGTCCGGATCGACGTCAGCTTGCCGGACTTTGCCCAGCGGGTGACCGTCTTCGGGTCCACGCGGAACATCGTCGCGACCTCCGCCGGCGTCAGGAGGGGCTCTGCCTCAGGAGTGCGGCTGCTCATGGTCGATCCTTTCGCGGGAGAGCGGTGTTCGCTCGCTGTGCAGATCGTCGCCGTTGCCCGCGATGTCCGATATGGCCCACCCGGGCCATCTTGGGACTATGTCGTGACTAGTCCGTCCTAACCCGAAGTCGTCGCCGAACGACCGTGATGGGCACTGCCAGCGCGAATCCGAGCACGTGCGGGGCCGCCTGGGGGCCGCCAGGCGGGTCGAACGTGCTGGGCACGCCGAGCACCGTGGCGCGGCTGACGGGGAAGAAGATCGCGAACGCCCTGCCGACGACCGCCTTCTCGGGGACGGTGCCGTTGAAGCGGGAGTCGCTGGACCCGTCGCGGTGGTCGCCCATGAGGTACAGCTCCCCGTCGGGGACCGTCGTGGGCCCGAACTCCATGGGCTTCGTCGACGTGTCGCTGTAGTAGACGTACGGCTCGATCAGCTCCTCGCCGTTGACCGTGACGTGGCCGTCGGTGCAGCAGGCCACGACGTCGCCCTCGACCCCGATGACCCGCTTGATGAAGTCCTTGTCGCCCGGCGCGCCGAAGCCGATCCAGCTCTGGACCTCGCGGAGCACCTTCTGGACGAGGTTCTTCGGCGGGTCGACGGTGGTCTCGGACGTGAAGTTCGTGCCCTTGCCGTTGAAGACGACGATCTCGCCGCGGTGGATGTCGCGGAACTTGTAGACGACCTTGTTGACCAGCACCCGGTCGCCGCTGCAGCCGCTGCAGCCGTGCAGCGTCTTCTCCATGGAGCCGGACGGGATGAAGAACGCCTGGATGAGGAACGACTTGAGCAGCAGCGCCAGCCCGAGGGCCACCAGGAGGAGGAACCACATCTCCTTGGTGTACGAGCGCTTGGTGTGCTCCTCGTCCTCCTCGGGCTGAGCGATCAGCGCAGGGTCCATGACGTCCATGACGAGCCAGCGTAGACGGGAGTTCCTGCGTCTGGTCCCGGATGTCTAGTTCGCGACCTCGACGGCGCGGACGGCGCCCCAGCGGGTCGCCACGCGGGCGTACGCCTCCGTGGCCTCGTCCACCTCGCCGCCGGCCAGGCAGGCGACGGCGTGCGCGATGTCCGCGGCGGACTCGTCTGCCTCCAGGTCCACGTCGTCGAACAACGCGACGAGGCCGCCGTAGTCGAGCTCGACGAGCGAGCGCGGGTGGTAGTCCTCGAGCCAGCGCGCGACCTCCTCGACGCCGTCGAGGATCGGCCGGTCCTCGATGGTGCGGCGCAGGATCGCGAGGGCGCGGGCGGTGCGGCGGCGGGCGCTGCTCATCGACGTGAGGTACGACACCGAGCGCTCGCCGTGGAGCACCAGCCGGCGCTCCTCCCCCTCGAACGGCAGGAACCACCGCAGCGGCACCTGCCACGTCTCGCTGAGGATGTACGTCTTGGTGTCCGGGTCCTCTGCGCGGACGCGGGCCAGCTCGCGTTCGGCGACCTCGGCGGCCTGCTTCGGGAAGAACGCGTCCGCGATCTCGTCGGGCATCGAGCGGCGGAACTCCGTCATCGCCGTCCACGCGCGCAACTGAGTGCGCCAGGGGCAGACGTACGTCACGCCGTCGAGCCGGTGCACGTACGCGTGGTCGACCTCGTTCTCCGGCGGGATGCCGATGGCGGCGACCATCGCGGCCCGCTGCTCGTACCGCACGCCGTCGGTCGTGGCCGGCACGCGGCCGTCGGCGAGGTAGCGCTCCCAGCGCTTGCGCTCCGGCGGCGGGAACGCGGCCAGCGGCTCGTACGCCCGCAGGTACGAGGTGTAGGTCCCCATGGCGCGATCCTCTACCCTGGGAGTCCCGCTACGCCTCACAAGGGCTCGTGGCGGCCCCCCATGCCCGCCTCACCACCCCCGAGGCCAGACCAACAGGAGCAGTACGCCGTGGGCGTCTTCAGCGAGAACACCGGGCACGAGCAGGTCGTCTTCTGCCAGGACCCCGCCTCCGGTCTCAAGGCGATCGTCGCCATCTACTCCACCGCCCTCGGCCCTGCGCTCGGCGGGACGCGCTTCTACCCGTACGCCACCGAGGACGACGCGCTGCACGACGTCCTCAACCTCTCCCGCGCGATGGCGTACAAGGCGGCCTGCGCGGGCCTCGACCTCGGCGGCGGCAAGGCCGTCATCATCGGCGACCCGGCGACGGACAAGAGCGAGGCGCTGCTGCGGGCGTACGGCCGCTTCGTCCAGTCGCTCAACGGCCGCTACTTCACGGCGTGCGACGTGGGGACGTACGTCCAGGACATGGACGTCGTCGCGCGCGAGTGCTCGTACGTCACCGGCCGCTCCCCCGAGCACGGCGGCGCCGGCGACTCGGCTGTGCTGACGGCGTACGGCGTCTTCCAGGGCATGCGCGCGGCCGCCGAGCACGTCTGGGGCAAGGCGACGCTGTCCGGCAAGCGGGTCGGCGTCGCGGGCGTCGGCAAGGTCGGCCACCACCTCGTCGACCACCTCGTCGACGACGGCGCCTCGGTCGTCGTCGCGGACGTCTCCGCCGACGCGATCGCGCGTGTCCAGGCGCAGCACCCCGAGGTCGAGGCCGTCGCCCCGGACGCGCTCGTGTCCGAGGCCATGGACGTCTACGCGCCGTGCGCGCTCGGCGGCGCGCTGAGCGACGAGACCGTGCCGGTGCTGCAGGCGCAGGTCGTCTGCGGCGCCGCCAACAACCAGCTCGACCACCCCGGCATCGAGAAGGTCCTCGCCGACCGCGGCGTGCTCTACGCGCCCGACTACGTCGTCAACGCCGGCGGCCTCGTCCAGGTCGCCGACGAGATCGAGGGCTTCAACTTCGAGCGCGCCAAGTCGCACGCCGCGAAGATCTTCGACACGACCAAGCAGGTGTTCGCGATCGCGGCGTCCGAGGGCGTGCCGCCCGCGGTGGCCGCCGACCGGTTCGCCGAGCGGCGCATGGCCGAGGTCGGCCGGCTGCGCGGGCTGTACCTGCGTCCGTAGAGGGCGCGTCCGGTGGATCTCGGTCGTCGCGAGCGGAGGTGAGGGTGGTGGATCGCAAGGCGGAGGAGGAGCGCATAGCAGCGCTATGCGCGACGACGACAACGCGGCGAGGCGCCGCCCTGGGCGCCGCGCAGCAGACCGAGGATCCACCGGACACGCCCTGATGGACACCGTGCGGGTGCGCGCGCCGGAGCTGTCGGGCGCCGGCGGCTGGGTCGGCACGCCGTCGCCGCTGTCGCTGGCGGCGTTGCGCGGCAAGGTCGTGCTGCTCGACTTCTGGACGTTCTGCTGCGCCAACTGCCTCCACGTCATCGAGGAGCTGCGGCCGCTGGAGCACGAGTTCGCGGACGTGCTCGTCGTGGTCGGCGTGCACTCGCCGAAGTTCGCGCACGAGGCCGACCACGACGCCGTCGTCGCGGCGGTCGAGCGCTACGACGTCCGCCACCCCGTCCTCGACGACCCGGGCCTGACGATGTGGCGGCAGTACGCCGTCCGCGCCTGGCCCACGCTCGTGCTCGTCGACCCCGAGGGGTACGTCGTCGCGCAGGCCTCCGGTGAGGGCCACGCCGCCGGGCTCGCCGAGGTGATCCGCGACCTCGTCGCCACCCACGAGGCGAAGGGGACGCTGCGGCGTGGCGACGCGCCGTACGTCCCGCCGCCCGCCGCGGAGACTCCTCTGCGGTTTCCGGGCAAGGCCATCGACACCCCGCTCGGGCTGCTCGTCTCCGACACCGGCCACCGGTCCGTCGTGCTGCTCGACGACGACGGCGGTGTCGTACGCCGCTACGACGGCTTCCGCGAGCCGCAGGGGCTCTGCCTGCTGCCCGACGGCGGCGTGGCCGTCGCGGACACGAGCGCGCACGTCGTACGCCGCCTCGACCTCACGACCGGCGAGGTGACGGTCCTGGCCGGGACCGGCGAGCAGCTGCGCGCAGCGCCGTTCTCCGGGCCCGCCCTGGCGCAGCCGCTCAGCTCGCCGTGGGACCTGGCCTGGTACGACGGCCGGCTCGTCATCGCGATGGCCGGCATCCACCAGCTCTGGGCGTACGACGGCGAGACCGTCGGCGTCATCGCCGGCACCGCCGCCGAGGGGCTGCGCGACGGGCCCGCGGAGACGGCGTACCTCGCGCAGCCGAGCGGCCTGTCCGTGGGCGCCGACCGGCTCTGGTTCGCCGACTCCGAGACGTCGGCGCTGCGCTGGTACTGCGACGGCGAGGTCGGCACGGCGGTCGGGCACGGGCTGTTCGACTTCGGCCACGTGGACGGGCCCGCCGCCGACGCGCTGCTGCAGCACCCGCTCGGCGTCCTCGCCCGCGCGGACGGGACGGTGCTCGTCTGCGACACGTACAACGGCGCCCTGCGGTCGTACGACCCCGCCGCCGGCACCGTCTCGACCCTCGCGACGGGCCTCGCGGAGCCGTCCGACGCCGTCGAGCGCGGCGGCGAGGTCTGGGTCGTGGAGTCGGCGGGCCACACCGTCAGCAGGCCGCTCATGCGCGCCGAGACGGTGGACGGCGAGGCGCGGCAGACGCAGCGTCCCGCCACCGACGTACGGCCCGGCGCCGTACGGCTCACGGTGGCGTTCGAGCCGCCGAGGGGCCAGCACCTCGACGACAGCTTCGGCCCCGCGACCCGGCTCGCGGTCAGTGCCTCCCCTCCCGAGCTGCTGCGGAAGGGCGGTGGCACGGAGCCTGGCCTCACGCGCGACCTCCTCCTCGCCGAGGGCCACGAGGCCGGCGTGCTGCACGTCACCGCGTGGGCCGCGACGTGCGACGACGAGGGCGAGCACCCCGCGTGCCACCTCACGACGCAGGACTGGGGCATCCCCGTACGCCTCGTGCCCGAGGGCGACGACGTCCTGTCACTGCCGCTCCGCGGCCTCGGCTAGGAGGGCTTGGCGAAACGCCGCGCATGTTCACGTGCGGTGACGGTGCTCGGGTCGGCTCCGCAACCGGGTTGCGGGCCGTGCGGGGAAAAAGCGCAGATCGCACCCCGATCAGAGCGAAGGCGCTCACCGGGGACGCGGCCGGTCACGCTCGGCCACCATCAGGCCGTTTCGCCAAGCGCTACTAGGGCCTCGAGCACCTCCAGCGCCCGGCGTCGCTCACGCGCGGTCGCCGCCATCGCCGACACCAGCCCGCCGCCGGTCAGCAGCACCCAGTGCGAGAACACCTCGAGGACGACGACCACGACGAGCAGCACGCCGCCTGCCAGGAACACCAGCCGCGCCCGGCGGAGCGCCCACCCGGCCCAGTCGAGGGCGGCCGTCGCGACGACGGGGTCGAGCGCGGGGCGCCCCGCCGCGCCTCGTGCAGCACCGTCCACCGCATGTCGGCGGGCAGCCGCTGCCAGGACTCCGGCGGGTTGAGGTCCCGCAGCCGGCTCACCGGACGTTTCTGCCCGACCTGAACCGAAAACCCCTTTCCGACATCTACGCAGAAGAGGGAACGTTTCCTCGCTGTCGGCTTGGGGGCGGCCCGAGCGGCGGCCGCGGTCCCGTTCGCCGCGCGGTCATGGGGGGGAGACCATCCGCGCGAAGGGACCGCGGTCCGCCACCGACCCGCGAAAGCGCCGAACGCGGACGAAACCGGTGGCTACATTCGGAGGTCGGAGCCGGTGACGCCACCGGCCTGACGAGGGACATCGATGACCGACCCGTGGGCAGCGCCCGACCGGCCCGGCACCGACCCGTGGGCAGCGCCCGGCGCGGGCTGGGGTGCGCCACCTTCGCCGCCGCCTCCCGATCGGCGCTGGCAGGCGCCGCTCGCCGTCGTCATCGCCGTCGCGCTCGTCGCGGCCGTCGTCGCCGTGACCGTACGGTCCGAGCGCCGTACCCCTTCCGCGGCGCCCAGCCCGACCGTCTCCGCCTCGGTACGCCCGACCCCGACCCCCGCCCGCACCCCGCGCGCGACCAAGCCACCGCGCGCGACGAAGGTGCCCGCGCCGCAGCCGGCGAGGACGTACAGCGCGCCGCCCGACGGCATCCCCGTCCGCGGCCGGGTCGTCGACACCGCCGGCCGCCCGGTCTCCGGCGCCACCGTGCGGATGAGCCAGAACCAGGGGTTCTTCGAGGGCCTGGCGACGGCGTTCGTGGCGGTGTTCTCGCTCGGGCTCGCCTGCCTCACGGACATCTGCACGGTGCCGTACGGCGAGGGCCGCACCGACGCGAACGGCCGCTACACGGTGTTCCTCGAACCCGACGTGGACGACTACTCGCTCACCGTGGCGGTCAAGGACGGGCCGGCGTTCGGCGCCGACGTGGACTTCAAGAGCAAGCCGCTCGTGCTGCCGGACGTCGTGCTGTGGAACCCCGCCGTCAGCGTCGAGCAGCGCGGCACGCGGGCGACCGTGCGGTTCCGTACGCCGCCGTCGTCGCTCGGGTCGTGGAAGTCGGCGCACCTGTCGGTCACGGCCGGCGACTCCCGGCTGGTCGAGGACCACGAGGCGAGGCCGGGGACGACGTTCGACGCGCGGAACCTCGTCGACGCCGCGGCGAAGGTGTCGGTGACGGTGACGGTCCGCACGCGGCTGGGCGACTCGACGTACTCCTCGTCGACGACCACGCGCGGCAGGTACCGGCCGCAGAGCCGCGGGCGCTCCTGCATCGAGTACATGCCGCGCAGCGGGAAGCCCGTACGCCAGTCGCCGTGCGGCCTCACCGACGGCGACGTCACGAAGAACTGGACGCCGAAGACGCCCGACACGTGCGGCGGGAAGTCGTGCGACCGCAGGTTCGTCGTGGACCTCGGCGGCGTGCGGCGGGTGTCGTACCTCGCGTTCCACGGCTGCGACACGATCGACAGGATCGCGCTGTCGAACGACGGCACCACCTGGCGCGACGCGGGCATCGACACCGACGAGGCGTTCCCCGGGGACTTCTGCGCGGGCGCGTTGAGCGGCAGCGCGCGGTACGTCCGCGTCACCGGCACCAGCGGCGGGTTCTACACGTCCCGCAGCGAGCTCTCCGTGTTCTGAGAAGGACGAACGCCGGCCGCCACGTCGCGTGGCAGGCCGGCGTCCGGTGTGGCTGCTAGGAGGGTTCTGCGGAACCCGGCCCGTCGCGAGCCGAGAGCCAGGCGGCGATCCGGCGAGGCCGCAGGGAGCCTGCGGGCTGGTGTTGCCCGCAGGCGACCGAGAACGAAGCCGGTCGCCGTCTGGGCTCGGCGCAGCAGGGCAGGGGTTCGCAGATCCCTCCTAGGACTCGAGCTCGATAATGTCCTGGGGGTCGATCGGCAGCTGGTGGCAGACCTCGATCTGGTCCCAGCCGAGCGGGTTGGGCCACTGGATGCACTCGGAGGCCGACGCCGTACCGGCGAACGACGCGGTGAGCAGGCCGGCGGCCGCGGCCGCGAGCAGGATCTTGCGCAAGACGAACTCCTTAGTGAGGGGACGGGCGTCCCCTTCGCCCGCCGGACGGCGTTCTCCTGCCATCGCCGCGTTCCTTGCGGGTGAGGCGCCGGTCTCGCGCGTGGTGATCTTCAAAGAACGGGCAGGCCCGGACGGTCAGAACGACTCGACGGGCAGGTCCATCAACGCGAGGTCGGTCGTCTCCACGACGCGCCGCCGCGCCGTGAGCTCGGGCAGCACCGACGTCGTGAAGAACCGCGCCGCCGCGACCTTGCCCTCGTAGAACGCCTTGTCCGCGCCGCCCACGCCGTCGCCCAGCCGCGCGAGCGCGACCTCGGCCTGGCGGACGAGCAGCCAGCCGATGACGAGGTCGCCGAGGGACATGAGCAGGCGGGTGGTGTTGAGGCCGACCTTGTACGCGTTGCGCGGGTCCTCGATGCCGGTCTGCAGGTAGCCCACCATCGACCCGACCATCGCCTGGACGTCCTCGAGCGCGGTCGCGAGGGCGGCGCGCTGGTCGGCGAGGGCGCCGTTGCCGGCGTCGCCCTTGGCGACCTCCTGCACCTCGGACAGCAGCGCGGTGAGCGCCGCGCCCTGGTCGCGCACGATCTTGCGGAAGAACAGGTCGAGGCCCTGGATCGACGTCGTGCCCTCGTACAGCGTGTCGATCTTGGCGTCGCGGATGTACTGCTCGACGGGGTAGTCCTGCAGGTAGCCGGAGCCGCCGAACACCTGCAGCGAGTCGGCGAGCAGCCGGTACGACGTCTCCGACCCGTAGCCCTTGACGATCGGCAGCAGCAGGTCGTTGAGGGCGTCGGCGGAGGCGTCGCCCATCTCGATGCGGTCCTGCACGGTGGCCGTGTAGAGGACGAGCGCGCGCATGCCCTCGGCGTGCGCCTTCTGGACCATGAGCATCCGGCGTACGTCGGGGTGGGCGATGATCTCGACCCGCGGCGCGGTCTTGTCGAGCATCTTCGTCATGTCCGCGCCCTGCACGCGGGTCTTCGCGTAGTCGAGGGCGTTGAGGTAGCCGGTCGACAGCGTCGCGATGGCCTTGGTGCCGACCATCATGCGGGCGTACTCGATGACCTTGAACATCTGCGCGATGCCGTCGTGCACCTCGCCGACGAGGTACCCGCGGGCGGGCTCGCGGTCGCCGAACGTGATCTCGCAGGTGGCGGAGGCCTTGAGGCCCATCTTGTGCTCGACGTTGGTGACGTAGACGCCGTTGCGCTCGCCGAGGGAGCCGTCCTCGTCGACCCACAGCTTGGGCACGATGAACAGCGACAGGCCCTTGGTGCCTGGCCCGTGGCCCTCGGGGCGGGCGAGGACGAGGTGGACGATGTTCTCCGGCCAGTCGAAGTCGCCGCTGGTGATGAACCGCTTCACGCCCTCGATGTGCCACGTGCCGTCGGCCTGCTGCAGCGCGCGCGTACGTCCCGCGCCGACGTCGGAGCCGGCGTCCGGCTCGGTCAGCACCATGGTCGCGCCCCAGTGCCGCTCGATCATCGGCTTGACGAAGCGCTCCTTCTGCTCGTCGGTCGCGATGCCGTCGAGGATCTTCGCGAACAGCGGGCCGACGGCGTACATGAACGCCGGGGCGTTGGCGCCGCAGAGCAGCTCCGCGCAGGCCCACCGCAGGCTGGCGGGGGCGCCGTAGCCGCCGAGGTGCTCGGGCAGGTCCAGGCGGAACCACTCGCCGCCGAAGAACGCGTCGAGGCTCTTCCGCAGACCCGGCGGGAGCGTCACGGTGCCCGTCGCCGCGTCGAAGGTCGGCGGCGTCCTGTCGCCCTCCTCGAACGACGCCGCGAAGTCCTCCGTCGCGAGCCGGTCGACCTCGCGGAGGACGTTGCGCGCGGTGTCCATGTCCATGTCGGCGTACGGCCCCTGGCCCAGCCGCTCGTCGGTGCCGAGCACCTCGTAGAGGTTGAACTCGATGTCCCGGAGGTTGCTCTTGTAGTGGCCCACGGCTGCTGCGCTCCTTGTTACTCGCGAGTAACTACGAGGGTACAGAACGCCATTCGGCCTGGCTAGCCCGGTCGCGGCGCCGCTTGCGCAGCTTGAGCCACGCGAGGAAGAGCGTCAGCGCCATGCCCCCGGCGCCGACGGCGATCATCAGGTTGGCGTCCTCCCGCGTCACCTCCTCCGAGTACTCCGTGGCGGGCTGGGGCCCGTCGAGGCCGATGACGAGGAACAGCAGCGCGACCCCGAAGCCGCACGCGAGGCCGAACCACGCGGCGGCCCGGTTGTCGGTCCTGGTGGGCGCCGGCCACGAGCCGGGCGGCGGGGGCGGCTTCCCCTCTCCCATCGGCACGGCCGCGTGCCGGGGCGCCCTGGCGTCGATCGCCGCGACGGCGTCGTGGCCGTCCTCCCACTCCGCGGGCTTCACGACGACCTGGAACGCGTCGCGGCCCACGACGACGCGGGTGCCGTCGCCCCACCACAGCGTCGCGGCGGTCTCGTTCCAGCGCACGGTCACCGCGTGCCCGTGCTCGACGCGCGACACGCCCTCGTCTCCAACGACGAGCACCTCGTGCCGGGCCAGACCGCGGAACGTCCGCCCCGCGACCGTGGTGGGCGACGTCACCGGCACGGCGGGGATGTCGGCGGGCATGCCGAGGTCGTACGGCAGCATGAACAGCGCCGAGTCGGCGACGGCGCGCACCAGCTCGGTGACACCCTCCGGCGTCATCGTCCGCCACGCCTCGTCGAGCAGCTCGAACGACTCGTACGGCGCGCCCGCGGCGAAGTCCGCGCCGAGGCCGAACAGGTACCCGAGCAGGTGGTCGTCGGCGTCGCCGCGGCCGCCCCTGTCGATCAGCCGCTCGAGCTCGGCCGGGTCGGGGCCGGCGTCGGCCAGCCGCCCGACGACCTCGAGGAAGCCGTCGCGCAGCTCGGCGTGCCGGTCGACGTGGGCGTCCGCGGCGTAGACGACGTGGGACCGCGTCGCGTCCAGCGCCTCGCTGAGAGCGCCGACGGAGTACGTCAGCCCGCGCTCGAAGCGCAGCACCCGGGTCAGCTCGCTCTCCAGGACGGCCATGGCGACGTTGCCGCCCGGGCGGCGCGGCCGCACGCCCGACATCGCGACGCCGCGGCAGTCGGTCGGGAACCACCCGGGGATGACCGCCTCGGTCGCCTCGGCGACGACCGGCGGGTGCGCGGGCCCGTCGGCGAGCGGCAGGCGCAGCCCCGCCGGCGGCGGGCCGCTGAGGAGCAGGATCGCGTTGCCACGCGTGAAGCGCTGGGCCGCCCACCATCGCACGGTGGCGGCGTCCAGCCAGCGCAGGCCGTACTCGTCGATCCCCGCGAGCCCGGGCCCCGCGGCGCCGTACCGCCAGACCAGCAGGGTGTCGCGGTACGACCGCGTCCGCGCGTCGGCCTCGGCGCGCAGCACCTGGCGCTCGACCTCGACGCGCTCCGCGGGGAGGTCGCCGAGGCGGTCGCAGACGGTCCCGAGGAACTCCACCGTCTCCTCCGGCGTGCCCGCCGACATGAACCGCGTCTCGGTCAGGTCGGTGGTGCCGTTGAGCGGGTACCGCCGGTCGTGCATCCCGTGCAGCGCGAGGTGCTCGACGAGGTGCGTGACGCCGCGCAGCGGGACGGTCTCGTTGGCCATCCCCACGCGGAAGCAGAGGCTGGCGCGCAACGGTCCCGCGACGTCGACCCACGCCACGGGAACGCCGTCGACCTCGGTCCACCTCGGCTCCTGCATCACGCCAGTGTCCCAAGGGAGGTGCCCGCGTACGACCGGTTTGGCCCGATCAGCGGTAGCCCGTCACGTCGGCGGGCAGGCCGGGGTCCTGCACCTCGACGAGGTACCGCCACGCGTCGGGCCGGCTGCCGTCGACGTCGGTGAAGCCGTAGACCTGCGCGAGCTGGCCGCTGGAGACGGACTGGCCGTTCCAGCGGGTGCGGTCGGGGTCGGCGGCGAGCGCGGCGACGGCGCGGCCCGCGTAGAGCGGCGTCTCCGAGATCGCGAAGTGCGCGAGGTCGACGTCGGCGCCCGGCTCGTCGAACGTCTTCGTCGTCGCGTCGAGCCAGTTCGCCTCGGTGACGCCGAACGACTCGAGCATGATCTCCGAGCGCAGCCACCCCGGCGTGAACGACACCGCCGCGCAGCCGTACGGCGCCAGCTCCTTCGACTGCGCGAACGCGAGCCGCGTCACCGACGTCTTCGCGAGGTCGTAGAACGCGGAGAGGCGGTAGCGCGTGGCGTTGTACTCGGCGGTGCCGTCGGTCACCTCGACGACGAGCCCGCCGGGCCGTTCGATGAGCAACGGCAGCGCGAAGTGGCTCGTGACGAGGTGCGTCTCGACGGCGAGGCGCAGCATCCGCAGGCCGCCGGCGAGGTCGTGCTCCCAGACGGGCACGTTCCACTGCGTGAGCAGCTCGCCGCCCCAGATGTCGTTGACGAGCAGGTCGAGCCGGCCGGAGTCCGTACGGATGCGATCCACGAGCGCGCGGACCTCCTCGGGTACGAGGTGGTCGACGCGGACCGCGATGCCCTTGCCGCCCGCGGCCGTGACGAGCTCGGCGGTCTCCTCGATGGTCTCCGGGCGGTCGTACTCCGACCGCTGCCCGCGCGTCGTACGCCCCGTCGCGTAGACCGTCGCGCCGGCCTCGCCGAGCGCCACCGCGATCCCGCGTCCCGCGCCGCGCGTCGCCCCCGCGACCAGCGCCACCGTGCCGTCGAGCGCACCCATCCCACGGCCTCCTCTCGCCGCCGACAGTGTGGCCCGGCCGCGCGCGGTGCCACCATGAGCCCATGTCGTCCCGTGCGCGCCGTCTGTCCCTCGGCCTCCTCGCGGTCTGCGCCGCTGCCGCTCCCGTCGTGCTGCCGCACGCCGCGGCGCGTCGCCCCCGGTCATCCCGCCGACGCTGTCGTTCGGGCCAGGCCAGCCGGTGGACCCGCAGCGCGACGAGTCCGAGCCGAACATCGAGATCGACAAGGAGGGCCGCATCTACACGTGCGGCCCGACCGGCTTCACGACCGGCGCCGACTACGCGCAGGTGTCGACCGACGGCGGCGACCAGTTCCACCTGCTGGGCACTCCGCCGCGCGGCCAGCTCGCCGACCGCGGCGGCGGCGACTGCTACATCTCGACCGGCAAGGCGAAGAACGCTCAGGGGACGTACTCCGTCTCCTACATCGGCCTCGCCGACGCCGACTTCACGACCGCGACGAGCGACAACTACGGCGCGTCGTTCGCGGCGATGCCGACCACCTGCTCCGGCGCGACCGACAGGCAGTGGACGACGTTCATCGACGACAAGACGTCGTTCGTGACGTACAACGACGTCGGCCGCGGCCCCACCGTCGTGCAGAAGTCGACCAACGGCGGGCTGACGTACGACGCGTACGGCCCCTGTGCCGCGACCGCGCAGCGCGACATCTCGACGACTGCCGACTTCCCCGGCCCGATGGCCGCCGACCCCGACGGCTCGCACAACGAGGCCAACCCCGGTCAGCCGCTCGTCTACTTCGGCTTCAACGACGGCAACACCGTCGGCATCGCCGTCTCCCTCGACTCCGGCGACACGTGGACGCGCTGCCTCGTCGCCGAGACCGACGCCGACCCGTCGAACGGCTTCGTCGTCCTCGACAAGGACCTCGCCGGCAACCTCTACGTCTCCTGGGGCGAGAAGGGCGGCGAGGAAGGGGCGTTCCGCGCGATGTACTCGTGGCTGCCGGTCTCGAAGATCGACGAGTGCACCGAGCCCGACGAGAACCCCGGCTGGTCCACGCCGATCCAGGTCGACAGGCCGCCGACGCGCACGCTGGTCTTCCCGTGGCTCGTCGCGTCCGGCGCGCCGGGTCGCGTGGCGATCGCGTGGTACGGCAGCACGACCAGTGGCGTGGCCGACTCCGCGACGTTCAAGGGGCCATGGGACGTCTACGTCGCGCAGTCCCTCGACGCGCTCGACCCCGAGCCGTCGTGGCGTCAGGTCAAGGCCACGACGCACCCGATGCACTACGACCAGATCTGCCTGTCGGGCCTCGCCTGCACGACCGGCGGCGACCGCAGCCTCGCCGACTTCTTCGCCATGGCGCTCGACCCGACGACGGGGCGGCTCGTCGTCGTCTACAACGAGTCGCAGAAGCTGCCCGACGCGACGCTCGGCTCCATCGCGTTGCCGAACGTCCTCGTCCAGAACACCGGTGAGAGCAACCTCGGCCACGTCCTCGGCCAGCGCCGTCCGGTCCTGCGCACAGGAGGCGCCGACCCGGAGGGCGACGCGCAGGCGCCGTACTCCATCTCGAGCCTCACCGTGCCGGTCGCGCCACCGCCGGCCGCGCGCACCAACCAGCCCGCGCTCGACATCCTCTCCGCGGTCGTCGGCCCGGAGACCGACTTCTCGACAGGGGACGTCGCGGACGAGGGCGGCTTCACCGTGACGATGAAGGTCTCGGACCTGTCGGCGGGCGCGTTGCAGTCGGCGCTGACGACGACCGGGTCGACGTCGCTCATCTGGGCGTTCCGCTGGGTCAACGGCTACCAGCCCGCCGCGCTGTCCGTGCACTGGGACCCGGCGCGCGGCTTCGCGGGCGGCTTCGACGACTTCGCGACGGGCTCCGTGACGTGCATCGGCACCGAGTCGAAGTGCTTCACGTACCCCGGAGCCACTGCCGTCCCGATCGACGTCGACGAGGACTCCGGCATCATCCGCATGACCGTGCCGCGCAACCTGCTCAAGGCGTTCACCGGCATCGACGAGCACGGCAGGCCGGAGGTCGGCGAGGCCGAAGAGACCGGCGTCTCGCGCTTCTACTCGGGCACCGCGTGGGCCATGGGCAACACGTCCGTCAACGAGCTGCAGGGCTTCCTCTACCCGGTCGACGGGACGGCGGCGTTCGACTTCGTACTGCCGGCCAAGGGCTCCGGCGGCAGTGGCGGCGAGAACACCGACGGCGGCGGCGACGACACCGGTGGCGACGGGGACGACGACGGCGGCACGATCCCGACGACGGGCGGCCTGGGCTGGCCGGTCGCGGCGGTCGCGCTGGCCGGCGCGGCGGTCGTCGCGCGGCGGATGCGGCGCGCCTCGTAGGGCGCCCGCCGCCCGGACTGCTCCGAGCTTCCAGTGCGGCCGGGCACGCGCGGGGTCGCGACGCACGGGAAGATGGTGGGCCCAGGTCTGGTCGGCCTAGCCGGTCACCTTCACGGCCGTCCCGCCGGTCACCCTGACGAGCTCCTCACCGGTCGTCTCGAACACCGTGTGCGGCGTGCCCGCGGCCGCCCACACGGTGTCGTACGACAGCAGGTCCTCGTCGACGAGCACGCGCACCGGCGCGGGGAAGCCCGCGGGCGCGACGCCGCCGATCGCGAAGCCCGTGGCCGCCCGTACGGTCTCCGGGTCTGCCCGCTTCACGGTCGCGCCGAGCAGCGCGCCGACGGCCTTCGTGTCGACGCGGTTGGCGCCGCTCGTCATGACGAGCAGCGGCTCGCCGCCGGCGGTGAAGACGAGGCTGTTGGCGATGCGGCCGACCTCGACGCCGAGCGCCGCCGCGGCGGCGGCCGCGGTCGCGGCGCCCTCGGGGATGTCCACGACGTCGATGCGTACGCCGGCGTCGGCGAACGCGCGCACGACGCGTTCGGTGCTCGGATGCATCAGCCGATCCCCTCTCGTCAGCGCGGCATCGACGGCGGCGCCGTACTCGTCTGGATGCCGGTGCCGGCGAGCCGGCGGTGGCGGTACGCGAGGCCGTCCGTGACGGCCATGGCCAGCACGACGAGCAGGTAGAGGGCGCCCCACAGCGCCTCGCCCGCGAGGAACGCCCCGAGCGCGCCCCCGCCGGACACCACCCCGAAGACCCGCCACGCGGGACCGCCGTACGCCGCTCCGGCGGCCAGCAGCAGGCCCACGCTCATCAGCAGCGGGCGCCTCGACTCGTCGTACGTCCCCCACGCGATCAGTACGAACGCCGCCGCCGAGAACAGCCAGCCGACGGCCCGCCGACGGCCGCTCATGCGCGGAGAAGGTCGGCGGTCCGCGACGCGAACTCCTCGGCGGTGATCTTGCCGGTGAGGCGGAGCTCGTTGAGGCGGTTCAGCTCCCCGACGACGTGCTGCGGCTGCGGCGCGGGGACGCCGGGCTGCGCGCCGCGCTTCGCCAGCTCGACGAGCTTGCGCAGACCGGGCTGCTCGACCGCGGCCGTGCCCGGCCCCGTCGCGAACGCCCACTTGTCGTGGTCGTCCGGGTCGAACCAGACCGGGTAGCGGTCGCCGACGCGCGGCAGCTGCACGCGCGAGACCGTCGTGGTCTTCGTCGCCTCGAACGGCGGCGTGACGCCGTCCGACGGCTCGATGCGGAACGTCAGCCGTACCCGCGGGTTGCCGTTGATCGTGACGCCGGTGTCGCCGATCGCGAGCACCGTCCCTGTGCCGGTGTGCCCGTTGCTCAGCAGCCGCGCCGCCCTCAGGCGCTTCAGCCCGACGAACGGCAGCGCGATCAGCCCCGACAGCGGCGTGAGGAGGAACGTCAGCCCGAAGAAGAAGTACCAGCCCGTGCCCTCGGGAGCCTCGGGCGCCATCCCCGCGCGGATCGCGCCGATGCCGACGGCGGCGAAGATCGAGAGGAACGCGAACCAGCTCCCGCCGGCGAAGATCGCGCCCATCGCGACGATGATCCCGAAGAAGAGGTAGAAGAAGTACTTCTCGCTGCCCGGCGGGCACGGGGTCTCGCCCGGTCCGGCCGGCGTCGAGCACGACCCGACGAGCATGAGGGCGTAGATGCCCTCGTTGATGAAGTACGCCGCGGCGAGTGCGACCAGCGAGGCGGCGGTGCGGGGGCGCGTGTTCATGGCGCCGTACGGTAGCGCCGCCCCCATTCGCGGGGGAACGGTGTGGTTCGCCACGCCGTTCCGCCGGCGCTACGCGCGTCCGGTGCGTTCGCGCAGCTCGTCGATCTTCTCGGACGCCTCGGCCTTCGTGAGGCCGCCGGGGACCTCCTCGCCGGCCTCACGGGCCAGCGTCTCGAGGTACGCCTCCTGCCGGCCGGTCGGCGGCTCGTCGCCGGTCTGCCACGTCTCCGGCTCGGGGACTTCGGTGCCCTGCTGTTCGGTCATGCCTGCCGCCTACCCGCGTCGTTTGCGCCGGACACCCCCGGGTACGCGCCGCCCATGAGCGACATCGAGATCCTGCCCATGGGCCCGCACGAGTTCTCCGTCACGGTCGGCGAGGGAGACATCCGTACGACGCACCGCGTGACCGTTCCCGACGACATCCGCGACGTGCTGATCGGCACCGACGAGGAGCTGGTCGTCCGGGAGTCGATCGAGGTGCTCCTCGAACGCAAGGTCGTCACCGAGCTGCCGCACGACTTCTCGCTCGACTGGGCGGCGGGCGAGGTGCCCGAGCTCGTCGACGAGGTCCGTACGCGGCTCGCGTAGCCCGCGCACGACGAAGCCCCGGCGCCTTGCCTGCCCGGGGCTTCGCTAACGCTCGTTACTTGTCGGGGTAGTTCTCGGCGGGACCGCCGCGGTCCATCCAGCCCGGCTGGTTGCCGGGCGGCACCGGGCCGCCCGTGCCCTTCGTACCGAGCTCCTGGCCCGCTTCGGCCTTGATCTCGGCGCTGCTCTGGTCGGTCGCGCCCGTGCCGCTGCGACGCAGCTCGTTCTGCTGGGGCTTGGTCATGGCGTTCAGCCTCCTCGGTTGTGCATGGCGGTCTCGACGCCGCGGGCGGCGACGAGCAGTCGCTCCTGGCCGGCGCCCTCGAGGTCGGGCAGCGTGGACGCGGGGATCGTGCTGGTCCACGCGACGTCGCCGTCGGCGACGCGGCCGACCTCGATCTCGTCGCCCTTGCGGCGCAGGACGTAGTCGCCCTCGGCGGCGCCGTCCGCCTCGGTGATCCAGACCTTCGTCGTCACGAGCACCTCCGGAGTCGTCGGTACGCCAGCAGGCCGGCGCCGGTCACGAGCGCGCGGGTCGCCCAGGGACGCTGCCCCACCAGGGCGGTGTACGCGCTCGTCTGCGACACGTGGCCCTTCCAGCCGCCCCGAACCGCGCCCGCGCCGTCCACCGGCTCGTCGAGGTTGTCGTGCGCGTCGTCGGCGCGGTCGTCGTGCTGCAGCCGCCAGAGCAGCCCCGACGTCGCGTCGGAGAGCGCCGGCGCGATGCGCTGCACCGTGGCGTACGCCGCTCCCGCCCCGCCCACGACGACCTCGCGCGTCGGGCGCCGCGCGGCGCGCACGATCGCCGCGGCGACGACCTCGGGGTCGTACACCGGGGGGATCGGCCGCGGGCGCGTGCCGAGCCTGCTGCGCGCGTGGACGAACAGCGGCGTGTCGACCGACGACGGCAGGATCGTCGTCACCCTCACCGGCTCGCGTTGGTGCCGCAGCTCCATGCGCAGCGCGTCGTAGAAGCCGCGCAGGCCCCACTTCGACGCGCAGTACGACGTCAGCAGCGGCGACGAGCGCGTGCCGAACACGCTCGCGATCCCGACGAGCGTCCCCGCCGACTCGCGCAGGTGCGGCAGGGCGGCGTACGCGCCCCACACGTGGCTGAGCAGGTTGACGCGCAGGACGCGTTCGAACTCCTCCGGCGGCGTCGCCTCGAACGCTCCGTAGCTCGCGATGCCGACGGCGTTGAGCCAGACGTCGATGCGACCGTGCTCGGCGATCGTCTGGCGCGCGAGGGCGTCGACCTGGCCGCGCTCGGCGGCGTCGGTGGGGATGGCGAACGCGCGGCCGCCTGCCTGCGTGATCTCGGAGACCGTGGCATCGAGGGCGCGCTTGCCGCGCGCGGCGCAGACGACGGTGGCGCCCTGCTTCGCGAACCGCGCGGCGGTCGCGCGGCCGATCCCTGAGGACGCGCCGAGTACGACGACGACCCGTCCGTCGAGCGATGTCTTCATGCGACTCCGCGTGCCCGCCGCGTCGCGACCGAAACGAGGCCATTCAGTATCTGAATGGGCTCCCTCGTCGTCTCTCGTCTCCGGTTTCCGGGTGCCCGCGCCTCGAGGGGTGAAACGCTGTCGGCGTGACCCCCGAGGACCTCGCGCCGGTACTGCGCCGCATCACCGGCCGCGAGCCGGTGGCGTGGTCCGTACGCGACGAGGGCGCGTACTCGCGAGCCGGCCGCTGGGTCGTGCGGTGGGCCGACGGCGGGTCGGCGTTCGTCAAGGCGGAGGCCACGGCGGACGACCGCCACGGTGTCGCGGTCGAGCACCGCGTGTACTCCTCGGTGACCTTCGACGCGGTCCCCCGGCTCCACGCGTACGACCCGGGCCCGCCGGCCGTCCTCGTCACCGAGGACCTCTCGAACGCCCGCTGGGGCGCCCCGGTCACGGCCGCCGACGCGGCAGCGCTGCGGACAGCGCTGGACGGCCTCGGCGAGTTGCCGGCACCCGATGGACTCGGCGCCATCGACACCGGGCCGGGGTGGACGGCGTTCGCGGACGACCGCGCGCCGCTGGTCGCGACGGGGCTCGTGGACGACGCCTGGGCCGAACGCCACCTCCCCGCGCTGACGCCGGCGGCGGCGGCCGCCGGCCGGAGCGGCGACCGGCTGGCACACCTCGACGTGTGGCTGCAGAACTGGTGCCGTACGGAGCGCGGTGTCGTCCTCGTCGACTGGGCGGGCTGCGGCGCGGGCAACCCGCTGGCCATGCGCGCGTGGGGCGAGGCCGCGGTACGCGCGGCCGGCGGGCCACAGGGGATCGTGCTCGACGCGCACCCGGAGTGGGCCGCGTGGATGGCGGGCAACGCGGCGTTCTACCTCAGCAGGGTCGGCCCGGACACGGCCCCGCGGCTGGCCGAGACGGAGCGCCGCGAGGCTGTCGCGACGCTGCGGTGGGCGTGCGAGGAGCTCGGCCTGCCGGTGCCGGAGCACGCGTTCGGCGACCTCGGACCCTGGCGGCCATAGTCACATGGGCCGTCTTTCCACGACCTTGCGGACCAATACCCCCATCGCGGGTGACGCTGTCGGCCCCAGCCCACATCACAGGGGACTCCATGCGTCTGCGCGCCCTCGCTGTCGCCTCCGCTCTCGCGAGCACGTCGTTCGTTCGCGGGCCCATCGACGGGCTGACGCTGCTCCGGTAGCTCAGCGCAGGACGACAGGCCCGTTCGCCGTCGCGACGTGCACCGCTCGCAACCCGGGCGGGCCGTCGACGACGGCGACGGGCAGGTCGTGCGGGCCGAGCCAGTCGTCCAGCTCGGCCGCGTCGCCACCGACCTCGATCCGCGCGAAGCCGCCGGGCGCGCAGGTGTGACCGACCATGTCGTACGCCGCCTGCCAGCGTTCGACCCGCTCGTGCGGCGGGCCGTCGTACGCGATGAAGATCGGCAGGTGCGGCGCGCCGGTGACCGTCCACCAGCGGCGGAACGTGCCGGTGTACGTGTTGCGGGTGGCGCCGGCGTAGGGCGCGATGCCGGTCCGCGCCGCGACCGCGTCGATGTCGTCGACGAGCACCGTCCACGCGACGAGCCCGCCGCCGTCCGCGAGCGCGTCGAGCAGCATCCGGCCCGTCGGTGAGCCTTCGGCGACGGCGGGATCGCTGACCGCGAGCCACTCGACCGACTGTGGCGGCGTGAGCGGCACGGCGGTCGACGTCGCGCCGAGGTGGTCGAGGTACGCGCCGCCGCGCGAGCCGAGGCCGTACGCCTCGCGGAAGTGGTGGGCCGTCGCCGCGTCGTCGTCCACGACGAGGGTGACGTGGTCGACGATCATCCGGCCACGCTACGCCGCGGACGACGACCGGATTTCCTGATCTTGGCTGCGTTCGTGTCGCTCGGGCAGCAGAAAGGCAGCCAAGATCACGAAGAAGCGGAGACGAGCGGCGCACGGCGACCTACCGGATGCCGTGCCCGCCTCTCTCTCCGCGCGGGCTCCACACCGTCTCCGGCTCACGTGGCCGCCCACGTCGTACGTGAGCCCGTTCTCCGACGTGAACGACGTCGCGAGACCGCCGACGTGGTCGTTCGCCTCGAGGATCACCCAGTCGTCGTTATGACGCGGACACCGCCACGCTCGCGGACCACGGCACCCAGCGAGGGGACGTCCGGCCACGGCAGCGCACCCGCGTCGGCGCCCTCGCCGCCGAGCTCCGCCGCGAGGTCCTCGTCGAGAACGGCGCCCGGCTTCAGCGCCACGACGACGACGCCGGCGCCGGGGTCGACGCGGGTCTCGTGCACCTGCGCGGGCGCGGAACGGAGCATTTCCGGAATGGCAGGGTCGACGACGTTCGCGGCCGTGGTTATCCCCAGGACGAGAGGGGTGAGGTTTTTCGCGGAACTCATCCACAGATCCGTTCTCGGGACCCCACGCAGCCTACGACTCCTGTTGACTTGTTTCATGAACGCGACGACGACGGCTTTCGCGCCGGGGCGGGTCAACCTCATCGGTGACCACACGGACTACACCGGTGGTCTCGCCTGCCCGATGGCAGTCGACCTCGGCACGACGACGACGCTGGAGCGCGGGGGCGACGAGGTGCGGATCGTCTCCGACCAGCAGCCGCTGCAGGCCGTCGTCCCGCTCGACGTCGCCGACCCGATGCTGGTGAGGCCGCGGTGGGCGAGGTACGTCGCGGGAGTCGTGTCCGTCGTACGTCCCGAGGCCGGCGGCACCGGCACGATGACGTCCACGGTGCCGGTGGGCGCGGGCATGTCGTCGAGCGCGGCGCTGGAGCTGTCGGTGGCGCTGGCGCTGGGGTTCCGGGGGACGCCGTTCGAGCTCGCGACGGCCTGCCAGCGCGCCGAGCACGCGGCGGTCGGCGTGCCGTGCGGCCTGCTCGACCAGCTCGCCTCGGCCTGCGGGCGCGCGGACCACGCGATGGTCGTGGACTTCACGACGCTCGGCGTCGAGCACGTTCCGCTCCCGCCCGGCTGCGAGGTCGTCGTCGTGCACACCGGCGTCGCGCGCGAGCTGGCCGGGTCCGAGTACGCCGACCGCCGCGCCGACTGCGAGCGTGCCGCCGCCGAAGTCGGCCCGCTCGCGGGGGCGACGCGCGACGACGTCGAGCGGATCGAGGACGAGCGGCTGCGCCGGCGGGCGCGGCACGTCGTGACGGAGAACGCCCGCGTCCGCGCGTTCGCGACGGCGCTGCGCGCGGGCGACCTGCCGTCGGCGGGCCGGCTGATGGGCGAGAGCCACGCCAGCCTCGCGGCCGACTTCGAGGTGACGACCGGTGCGCTCGACACGCTGGCGGCGCGGCTGGCGGCGCTGCCCGGCGTGTTCGGGGCCCGGATGACGGGGGCGGGCTTCGGGGGATGCGTCGTGGCGTTGGGGATTCCGGGCGCCGTGACCGAGGGTTGGCGCGTACGGGCCGTGGACGGGGCTCGCGTAGTGTCGTAAACGAGCGTAAGGTAAGGATTGTTTCTCGCGGCGTCGGCGCGTATCCCCTCGGTACCAGGCCAGCCGTTCAGACAAATGCGGCGCCTGGATTTGGAGCGCGGAACGTCCTCATGAGGGCCGCGCTTCCCGTGGGCCGGAGCGCGCCATGCGGATGCAAGCAGCACTGGACACGACGCGTACGGACACCGTGCGCGTCGAGATCATCGGCGACATCGACGACCGGGCAGCGCCCGTCGTCGCCGTCGTGGGCTCGGCCTGCCGCCAGGCAGGCCCGACAGTCGTACTCGACCTCCGCGGCGTCACACTGCTCGACGCGGACGGCGTCGCCGTCCTCGATGAGGCGCGGCGCATCGCCGAGGAGGCGGGGCGGTCGTTCGTGCTCGCCAACCCGTCGCGGCAGGTGTTCGCGGCGCTCCGGGACGCCGGCGACGAGCTGTTCGCCTGCGTCCGCGCGCCCCGGGCGCTGCAGGTCGTCCGCGAGGGCGAGACCGACGTCGAGGCGCTCATCCGCGACCACCGCGGCCTCGCCGAACGCCTCGCCGGCCGCTTCGCGGGCCGCGGGCAGCCGCTCGAGGACCTGCGCCAGGTGGCGTACCTCGGGCTCGTCACCGCCGCGCAGCGCTACGACGCGACGCGGGAGGTGCAGTTCTCGACGTACGCGCAGGCGACCATCACCGGCGAGCTGAAGCGGTACTTCCGGGACCACGCGTGGACGCTGCACGTCGCACGCCCCGTCCAGGAGCTGTACCTCGCCGTACGGTCGGCGAGCGAGGACCTCACGCACCGCATCGGCCGTACGCCGACGCCCTCCGAGCTGGCCGCGCACCTCGGCGTCTCGGAGGAGCAGGTCATCGAGTCGCTGGAGGCGCGCTCCGCGCTGCGCGTCGCCTCGCTCGACGCCCCGCGCGGCGACGACGAGGACGGCTGGTACGACCAGCCGGCGGTCGAGGACGGCTACCGGATGGTCGAGGAACGCGCGTGGCTCGTGCCGGCGCTCGAGGCGCTGCCCGAGCGGGAGCGGGCGATCCTCAAGCTGCGGTTCTTCGACGGGCTGCCGCAGTCGGCGATCGCGGCGAAGGTCGGCATCAGCCAGATGCACGTGTCGCGGCTGCTCGCGCGGTCGTTGCAGCAGCTGAGGGCTGCCGCGAACGCCTGATCTCGCGCTGGGCATGTCGCGCAACCCGTGATCGTCGCGAGCGGCGTCCGGACAGTGCATCGCAAGGCGGAGGGCCCCTGATAGCAGCGCGATCGGGGGCTCCGACAACGCCGCGAGGTGCCGTGCCGGGCGTCGCGCGGCAGATCGACGGGTTGCGAGACATGGCCTAGCCTCGTCGTGTCCCGGGTCGGATCCCCCGGGTGCGGGGAGGGGCTGACGATGACCGAGGCGGGGCCGCACGCGCCGTACCCACCGGCGGCGTTCACGACGCCGCAGACGAGCACCAGCGCGATCGTGGCGCTCGTGCTCGCCGTGCTGGGGTTCGTCTTCCCTGTCGTGCCCGCGGTCGTCGCGCTGATCCTCGCCCGCAATGCCGACGAGGAGATTGCGGCCGGTGACGGCCGGGTGACCGGCGCGGGACTCGCCCGGGCGGCGCGGGTCACCGCATGGGCAAGCGTTGCCTTCTACGCTGTGGTCTTCGTCGTCGGCCTCGGCGTCGTACTCACGATCGGAGCGCTGGTGTGACGGAGCAGGGCGGTCCCGACCCGAACCAGCCAGGCTGGGGCGCGATCCCGGGCCAGGGTGGCGAACAGCCGGGCTGGGGTCCCCCGCCGCCGGGCTACGGCCAGCCCCCTCCTGGCTACGGGACGCCCCCGCCGCCGCCGGGCTACGGCGGGTACGGCGCTCCCCCCGGCTTCGGCCAGCCGCCGCCGTACTACGGCCCCCCGCCGAACGACGGCAAGGCCGTCGGCGCGCTGGTGTCGTCGCTCATCGCGTGGTTCGTCTGCCCGGTGATCCCGGCGATCGTCGCGCTGGTGCTCGCGAGTCAGGCGTCGCAGCGGATCCGGGAGTCGGGCGGACGGCTCGGCGGCGCGGGCATGGTCACCGCCGCGAAGGTCATCTCGTGGATCAACATCGTGGTGTCGCTGCTGTTCCTCGCCGCGTTCATCGCGTTCGCCGCGACCGCCAGCAACACGGTGGACGACTTCAACGACACGTACCCGAACCCGTACGAGACCTTCCAGAACTTCGAGCAGTAGCTCAGCCGATGTAGCACGCGCAGTTGAACCACCACACCGGCAGGCTCACCGAGGTCGCGGTCGCGCCGGTGTCGTTGACGCCGGTCGTGCTGGTGCGCAGCCAGGTGGCGTAGACGGGCACGCCGATCTCGGCGACCGCGCTGACCTCGTCGACCGCCTCGAGCTCGGTCGTCGTCACGCAGCCGAGCGGCGTCCACGTCTCGGCCTGGACGTCGTGCGACTGCTCGACACAGACCGTGACCGTCATGCCGGTGGCCGCCTCGTCGCACCCGAACGTGCCCCTGCCCGCGATGGAGCCGGTGCCGTAGCGGTAGAGCGCGGGGCCCGAGGTGGCGGCGCAGCCGGTGGCGGCGGCGGAGCCGGCGAGCGGCACGACGAGGAGGGTGGCGGCCGTGGCGGCGACGGCGAGAGTGCGGCGCATTGTTCGGTGTCCTCCGTAGGGGAGAGAACGGATTCGGAGCGGGTGACGGGAATCGAACCCGCGTTGCAAGCTTGGGAAGCTCGTGTTCTGCCTCTGAACTACACCCGCGTGTCGTGCGGCGACGATGCTACCTCGGAAGGCGGCCGCTCACGTACGCGGTTCCCCGGCGTCCGGAACTCCCGCACCCCAGGGACGGGCAGCACCGCGAGCGTCGTGACGACCATCGCACCGGCCGCGACGAGCAGCACCGCCTCCCGCCCGAACGCGTCCGCCGCCGGCCCGGCCAGCGCCAGCCCGACGGGCATCAGGCCGAGCGACACCAGCCAGTCGAGCGAGATGACGCGCGCCAGCAGGTCGGGCGGCACGTCGCGCTGCAGCGCGGACGACCACCAGATCTGGAACGGCTCCAGGCCGACGCCGCAGACGAACGACCATGCCGCCACGACGACCACCGAGCGGCTGTACGCCATCGCGAGGAACAGCCCGGCGTGCGGCAGCAGCCCGACCAGCGCCCACTGGCCGGGCAGCCGCGGCGTCCACTTGCCCGCGACCAGCGCACCGAAGAGACCGCCGACGGCGAACGCGACGAGCACCGCGCCGTACGCCCCGTCGCCGCCGAGGCGCTCGCGGGCGACGAACGGCAGCAGCACCATGTACGGCGCGATCGCCAACATGAGCTGCAACGTCGCCATGCCGAGGATCGCGCCGATCCACGGTCTGGCGCGGACCTCGGCCACGCCGTCGAGCGCCTCGCGGACGCCCGACTGGCGCGGGCCGCGGGCCGGCAACGGCGGCTCCGCGATGCGCAGCAGCGTCGCCATCGACGCGAGGAACGTTCCCGCGTCGATCGCCAGCGCCCAGCCGGGTCCGGCGACCGCGACGACGAAGCCGCCGAGCGCCGGGCCGAGGATCAGCGACGTCTTGAGGCTGACCGAGGTGAACGCGTTGGCCTGCGCCAGCCGGTGCTCGGGGACGACGCTCGGGAGGATCGCGCCGTACGCAGGCCGGAAGAACGCCTCCCCGCCGCCCACGACGAACGTGAGCCCCGCCAGCGCCCACACCGGCACCTCGCCGGGGGTCATCGCCAGGGCCGTGACGGCGATCGCGCGGAAGACGTCGGAGCCGATCATGACGCGGGTGCGGCTGATGCGGTCGGCGTAGACGCCGCCGATGACGAGGAACAGCACCATCGCGAGCGACCGGCCGAGCAGCACGACGCCGAGGTCGCCGGCGCTGCCGCCGGCGTGCACGACCTTGAGCGCGACGGCGATGGGGAAGATCTGGTCGCCGATCGAGGAGACGGTCTGGCCGATCCAGAGCAGCCGGAAGTCGCGGATGCCGAGGACGGTCCCGCGCAGGCGCGCGGTCGGCGGGAGGACGTAACCCTCTGGCTGGCTCACGAAGGGGCAGTCAACCGCCCCGCGCGACCGGCCGCACGCGGTTTCGCGCAGCGCTTATGGTTCCGTGACCTCGACGGGCTGCTCGGCGACGAAGACGGCGCCGCGGTCGGTGAGCTCGTACATCGTCACGGTGTGCGTGCCCGGCGGCACCGGCAGCGCGAAGAAGCCCTCCTTGACGCACTCCTTCGGCATCGGCTTCTTCCCGTCGTCCGGGACGAGCGCCGTCGTCTCGTAGCCGGCCTTCGGCACCGGCGCGCCGGTCTCGCTGAACGTCGCCACGTCGACGCCGAGCGCGTACCGCCGCCCGGCAGGCCCGACCATGGTGAACGCCACCGGCCCCGCGGGCACCACGGACGTCTTCGACAGCGCGAACGCCGGCCTGGCGCAGTCGGCGGCGAGGTCGGGAGCCTGGGGGCGGCGCTCGGAGCTGATCCGCAGGATGAACAGGATCACGACGAGGCCGAGCATCACCTTGCGGACGATGTTGCGCGCGGGCCTGCGGAACTGCAGCGCGTCCGGCGGCTTCTTCTCCTGCGCACGCCGCGGTGCCTCGGCCGCGCGCGCGGCGGCGCGCTCGTACGGGTCGAACGCCGCGCCGCCGTCCGGCCCCTCTCCCGGCTCGTCGCCGGCGATCAGCCGACCTCGGGCGCGCTCGGCGACCCTCCGGACGGCTCCGGCGCGGCGGTCGCGGACCCGTCGGACCCGGCGCCTGCCAGCGCGGGCTCGCCACCGGCGGCGCCGTCGACGGACCCGACCTCGGGCGACGGCTCGGCGGGCGCGGTCAGCGCGCGGTACGCGGGCTCCTCGCGGACCAGCGACTTGGCGAGGATCTGCGCGACGTCGAGGACCTGGACGTGCTCGGCCACGGACCCGTCGGCCTTCTTGGCCTGGACGGCGTCGCCGAGCATGACCATGCAGTACGGGCACGCGGTCGAGACGATGTCGGCGCCGGTCGCGATGGCCTCGTCGGTGCGCTCGACGTTGACCTGCTTGCCGATGCGCTCCTCCATCCACATCCGCGCGCCGCCCGCGCCGCAGCAGAAGCCGCGCTCCTTGCAGCGGTGCATCTCGGTGTTCTTGAGGCCCTGGATCGCGCCGAGCACCTCGCGCGGCGGCGTGTAGACCTGGTTGTGCCGGCCGAGGTAGCACGGGTCGTGGTACGTCACGTCGGCGTCGACGGGCGTGACCGGCACCAGCCGGCCCTCGTCGATGAGCCTGCCGAGCAGCTGAGTGTGGTGGATGACCTCGTAGTTGCCGCCGAGCTGCGGGTACTCGCGCCCGATGGTGTTGAAGCAGTGCGGGCAGGTCGCGACGATCTTGCGGGCGTTCTTGGAGTTGAGCAGCTCGACGTTGGCCTTGCCGAGCTCGGTGAACAGGTACTCGTTGCCGAGGCGGCGCGCCGGGTCGCCGGTGCAGCCCTCCTGCGAGCCGAGCACCGCGAACGCCACGCCCGCCGTGTGCAGCAGCTCCGCCACCGCGCGCGTGACCTTCTTCGAACGGTCCTCCAGCGCGCCCGCGCAGCCGACCCAGAACAGCCACTCGACGTCGTCGGGGATCTTGCCGTCGGCGACGTAGACCTCGAAGCCGAGGCCCTCCATCCACTCGTTGCGCGCGTTGGGCGAGAGGCCCCACGGGTTGCCCTGGGACTCGAGGTTGCGCAGCATCACGCCGGCCTCGCTCGGGAACGACGACTCGATGAGCACCTGGTAGCGACGCATGTCGAGGATCGTGTCGACGTGCTCGATGTCGACGGGGCACTGCTCGACGCAGGCGCCGCAGGTCGTGCACGACCAGAGGACGTCGGGGTCGATGACGCCGCCCTGCTCGTACGTCCCCACCAGCGGCCGCTCGGCCTCCGCCTTCGCCGCGTCGGACGCGGTCTCCGGGTCGAGGAGGTACGGCGCCTTGGCGAACAGATGGTCGCGCAGGCTGAGGATGACGAGCTTGGGCGACAGCGGCTTGCCGGTGTTCCAGGCCGGGCACTGCGACTGGCAGCGGCCGCACTCGGTGCACGTCGGCAGGTCGAGGAGCTGCTTCCAGGAGAGGTCCTCGACCTTGCCCGCGCCGTAGACGTCGTCGTCCTGGGGGTCCTCGAAGCTGACGTTCATGGGACGCAGCGGGCCCAGCGCGGTGCGGCCGTCGCCGAAGCGCTTGAACGCGATGTTGAACGGCGCCGTGAACCGGTGCCACGCGACGCCCATCGTGATGTTCGACGCGATGACGATGAACCACAGCATCGAGATGACGATCTTGAACGTCGCCGCGGCGTACAGCCAGTTGTGCAGCGCGTGGTCGGACAGGCCGCCGAAGACCTTCTCGCCGACGAAGTACGAGATGACGTTGCCGCGGCCGTACGGGAACGTCCCCGCCGCCACGCGAAGCCCGCGGAGCACGAACACCGCCGCCGCGACGCCGACGATCGTCAGCTCGACGTAGTACGCCTGCCACTGCGTCGAGCCGAGGAACCGCGACTTGCGGCCGGCGACGGACGGCAGGTTGAGCAGCCGGATCGCGAGCAGCACGACGATGCCGAGGAACGTCAGCGCCGCGATGACCTCGATCGCGAGGCCGTAGGCCTCGATCCTGTCGGCGAACGGCAGGTGGAACTCCGGGTCGAACAGCTCGCCGTACGCCTCCACGAGGCTGCCGAACAGCCCGATGAAGCCGAGGAACACCGCCCAGTGGGCGAGCCCGGGCACCGACCACTTGAGCATGCGGGTGTGGCCGAGGGTCTCGGTCAGCACCGTCTTCATGCGCTGGGCGGGCACGTCGAAGCGGTCGGGGTCAGGGCGGCCGAGGCGCAGCACGGAGACCATCCGCGTGGCGGTCCTGGCGACCATGGCCACGGCGATGACGGTGATCGTCAGCGATACGGCGATCGCGAACTTCTGCATCGGAGGCGTCATGCCCCTTCGGGAGGCGCGAGTGCTGCGCGAAGCCTACGGCCACCGTGTGACAAGTTCGAACTCGACCGGCCGTACGCTCCTCTGGTGCGCCTCCGTGCCGTGCTCGCCGCCCTCGCCCTGGTCGCCTGTTCTGATGCTCCCGCTGACCTCCCCGCGACGCCGGCGGGGGGCTTCGACGCGCCGGTGACGGTGACGTTCGACGGGGCGCCGCCGATCAAGGCGGAGGTCGCGCGGACCCGCGAGCAGCGAGCGCGCGGGCTCATGCAGCGCACGTCGCTCAACGAGGGCGAGGGGATGGTCTTCCTCTTCGCCGGCCGGACGAGCGGCGGCTTCTGGATGAAGGGCACGCTGATCCCGCTGTCGATCGCGTACGTCGACGGCGACCGGGTGGTCAGCACGCACGAGATGACCCCGTGCGAGGAGGACCCCTGCCCGACGTACGAGCCCGCGGGGGCGTACACGATGGCCGTCGAGGCGCCCGGTGGCTTCTTCCCGAAGCACGCCGTCAAGGCGGGGACCCGCGTGACGATCGTGGGAGCGACGGCCGCGCCGGAGTAGGGGCGGCAGGCGCGGCAGGCGGCAGGCAAGGCATGTCCAAGATCACGGCGGACGGCGCCGTCCGGGCGACGCCGAGCCGTCAGTGGCAGTGGTGGGTCGCGTGGCCCTTGCCGCGGGCCTTGGCGTGGCCCTTGCCCTTGGCCTTCCTCGGCGCGCAGCGCTCGGCGGGCCCGGGATCGTCGACGTGCGCGGCGTACGTACGCCCCCCGGTCGTCGCCGCCCGGAACGCCTTCCGCGCGGTCGCGACACGGCGCACCTTGCGCTCCGGCCCGGCCTCGGTGCGGTCGGGGGTCGCGCGCGGGGCGACGACGGGGCGTTCGGGAACGACGTCCGGCGGCGAGAGCACAGGGCCGGACACCGGGGGCGCGGCCACGGGCGGAGCGGGGTCCGGCACGGTCTCCGGCGCGACGGGCGGGGTGACCGCCGGGGGGACGCGGACGACGCGCGGCGCGCGCTGCGGCGTCCGCGGCGTACCGAGCACGATGTCGGTCGGCCCGCCGAGCGCGAGCGGCAGTCCGCCACCGCCGCCGGGCGCCCCGGCGTACGCGAAGAGGGCGACGAGCGCGGCGAGCGGCGTCGCGACGGTGACGAGGCGGCCGACGCGGCGGGCGCCGTACGGCTGCTCGAGCGCGACCGCCACGACGAACGCCACGGCGAGGCCGACGGCGAGCGCGCCGGAGAGCGCGAGGGGCAGCAGGAGGGCGGCGAGGGCGGAGCCGGCGAGGCCGCGGCCGAGCACGAGGGCGCCGACGAACGTCAGCGCGAACGCCGCCACCCCCAGCGCCGCGCACGCGACGACGGGACGCCCTGGGCGGCGGGCGTCAGCGCCTACACCCCACAGCTCCGTCGCCACTCGGGCCCCCTTGACTCCGCACGCTGGTTGCGCGACGTAGTCATTGTGTCACGCTTTGGTGGAATCGGACACCATGGACTGCGGCTCAGAAAACTTGCGCCTCAATGGCTCAACTCGACTTGACACCCGCGCGGCCCCAGGCATGATTGAGCCCGTACCCATCAACTTCGAACGAATCCCAGGTGAGACTCATGGCACGAGCGGTCGGCATCGACCTCGGTACGACCAACTCCGTCGTCTCCGTCCTCGAGGGCGGCGAGCCGACGGTCATCGCCAACGCCGAGGGCAGCCGTACGACGCCGAGCGTGGTGGCGTTCGCCAAGAACGGCGAGGTGCTGGTCGGCGAGGTCGCCAAGCGCCAGGCGGTGACCAACGTCGACCGCACGATCCGGTCGGTCAAGCGCCACATGGGCACCGACTGGAAGATCGACCTCGACAGCAAGACGTTCACGCCCCAGCAGATCAGCGCGTTCGTCCTGCAGAAGCTCAAGCGCGACGCGGAGTCGTACCTCGGCGAGACGGTCACCGACGCGGTCATCACCGTGCCGGCGTACTTCGGCGACGCCGAGCGGCAGGCGACGACCGAGGCGGGCACCATCGCCGGCCTCAACGTCCTGCGGATCGTCAACGAGCCCACCGCGGCGGCGCTCGCGTACGGCCTCGACAAGGGCGAGAAGGACCAGACGATCCTCGTGTTCGACCTCGGCGGCGGCACGTTCGACGTGAGCCTCCTGGAGATCGGCGAGGGCGTCGTCGAGGTCAAGTCGACCTCGGGTGACACGCACCTCGGCGGCGACGACTGGGACCAGCGGGTCATGGAGTGGCTCGTCAAGGAGTTCCAGAACGGCCACGGCATCGACCTGTCGAAGGACAAGATGGCGATGCAGCGGCTCCGCGAGGCCGCCGAGAAGGCCAAGATCGAGCTGAGCCAGTCGACCGAGACGCACATCAACCTGCCGTACATCACCGCCTCCGCCGAGGGCCCGCTGCACCTCGAGACCAAGCTCTCGCGCAGCGAGTTCCAGCGGATGACGGCCGACCTGCTCGACCGCTGCAAGGGCCCGTTCCAGCAGGCGGTCAAGGACGCCGGCATCAGCGTCAACGACATCGACCACGTCGTGCTCGTCGGCGGCTCGACGCGTATGCCCGCGGTCTCCGAGCTGGTCCGCGAGCTGACCGGCGGCAAGGAGCCCAACAAGGGCGTCAACCCCGACGAGGTCGTCGCCGTCGGCGCCGCCCTGCAGGCCGGCGTCATGAAGGGCGAGGTCAAGGACGTCCTGCTGCTCGACGTCACGCCGCTGTCGCTCGGCATCGAGACGCAGGGCGGCATCATGCACAAGCTCATCGAGCGCAACACCACGATCCCGACCAAGCGCTCGGAGACGTTCACGACGGCCGCCGACAACCAGCCGTCCGTGCAGATCCAGGTCTACCAGGGCGAGCGCGAGATGGCGGCGTACAACAAGAAGCTCGGCATGTTCGAGCTGTCGGGGCTGCCGCCGGCGCCGCGCGGGGTGCCGCAGATCGAGGTGACGTTCGACATCGACGCCAACGGCATCGTCCACGTGTCCGCCAAGGACACCGCGACGGGCAAGGAGCAGTCGATGACGATCACCGGCGGCTCCGCGCTGCCGCGCGACGAGGTCGAGCGGATGATGCACGAGGCCGAGCAGTACGCCGAGGAGGACCGCCGCCGCAAGGAGGAGGCGGAGACCCGCAACACCGGCGAGCAGCTCGTCTACCAGACCGAGAAGTTCCTCGCGGAGAACGCCGACAAGGTCGGCGCCACCGAGAAGAGCGAGGTCGAGGAGGCGCTCGCGTCGCTCAAGGCGGCGCTCGGCGGCACCGACACCGCCGCGATCCGTACGGCGTCCGAGGCGGTCGCGACGGCCAGCCAGAAGATGGGCGCCGCGATGTACGCGCAGTCCGGCCCCGCCGCGGGCGGCCCCGCCGGCGACGCGGGCCCCGGCGCCGCCGACACGGCGGCCGACGAGGACGTCGTGGACGCCGAGATCGTCGACGAGCCCCCGGCGAGCTGACGATGACGGAGAACGAGACCGAGGAGCCCCAGCGGGTCGTCGTGCGCGACAAGCGCCGCGTCGACCCCTCGGGGTCTCTCCGCGAGCCGGACCCCGTGGAGGGGGCGCCGAGCGGCGCCGACGCGGTGCCCGACGACGCGACGAGGACCCGGACGGCGGAGGAGGTGGCGGCGGACGACTTCGTGGAGCTGCGTTCGATGCAGGCGCTGCTCGACGAGCGGACCGCCGACCTCCAGCGGCTCAAGGCGGAGTTCGACAACTACCGCCGCCGCGTCGACCGCGACCGGCAGGCGATGGCCGAGCAGGCCGTCGCGGGCGTCCTGCTCCACCTGCTGCCGGTGCTCGACGACGTCGACAGGGCCCGCGAGCACGGCGAGGTGACGGGCGGCTTCAAGTCGGTCGCCGACGCGCTCGACGGCTCGCTCGCCAAGCTCGGCCTGGAGCGGTACGGCGCGGAGGGCGACCCGTTCGACCCGATGCTGCACGAGGCCGTGACGCACCAGCACTCCGACGACGTGACCGAGGCGACGTGCGTCTCGGTGATGCGACCCGGCTACCGGTTCGCCGAGCGCCTGCTCCGCCCCGCGATGGTCGCGGTGGCCGAGCCCGCCGCGAGCGACTGAGAGGAGGCGCGGCGTAGATGAACGCCTTCGAGAAGGACTACTACGCCGCGCTCGGCGTGGCGAAGGACGCGTCGGCGGCCGACATCAAGAAGGCGTACCGCACGCTCGCCCGCGACCTGCACCCCGACAAGAACGCCGGGGACGCCAAGGCCGAGGAGCGCTTCAAGGAGGTCTCCGAGGCGTACGCCGTCCTCTCCGACCCGCAGAAGCGCGCGGAGTACGACGAGCAGCGCACGTTGTTCGGGTCCGGCCGCTTCCGCGGGCCGCGCGGCGGCGGCGGCGGGGGCGGCGGCTTCGGCGACCTGTTCGGCAGCGGCGGGCTCGGCGACATCTTCGGGGGGATGTTCGGGGGCGGGGCGTCCCGCGCCCGGGGCCCGCGCCGCGGTGGCGACGCCGAGACCGACGTCACGCTCGACTTCGCCGAGGCGGTGCACGGCGTCACCGTGCCGCTGCGGCTCGCCAGCCCGCACGCGTGCCGTACGTGCGGCGGGTCCGGCGCCGCGCCGGGCACGACGCCGCGCACCTGCGTCTCCTGCGGCGGCACCGGCGCGCTGTCGGTCAACCAGGGGCCGTTCTCGCTGTCGCAGCCGTGCCGCGACTGCCGCGGCCAGGGGCGCGTCGTCGACACGCCGTGCCGCGACTGCAAGGGCACCGGCGTCACGACCCGCGAACGCACCCTGACCGTCCGCATCCCCGCCGGCGTCCAGGACGGCCAGCGCATCCGGCTCGCCGGCAAGGGCTCCCCGGGGGAGAACGGCGGCCCGGCCGGCGACCTGTTCGTCCGCGTGCACGTCACGCCGCACCGCGTCTTCGGGCGCAAGGGCGACCACGTCACGCTGGCCGTCCCGGTGACGTTCACCGAGGCGGCGCTCGGCGCCGACATCGAGGTGCCGACGCTCGACGGCTCCGTACGCCTGCGCATCCCGCCGGGCACGCCGTCGGGCAAGACGTTCCGCGTCAAGGGGCGCGGCGCCAAGAACGGCGACCTGCTCGTCACCGTCGAGGTCGCCGTCCCGCAGAAGCTCTCCGCCAAGGCGCGCAAGGCACTGGAGACGCTGGCCGCGGAGGACGGCGCCGACCCCCGCGCGTACCTCGCCGAGGAGGTGACCAGTGGCTGAGTCGGACGAACGCCCGGTCTACGTCATCTCGATCGCCGCCCAGCTCGCCGGCATGCACCCGCAGACGCTGCGGACGTACGACCGCCTGGGGCTCGTCTCCCCTGGCCGTACGGCGGGGCGCGGGCGCCGCTACAGCGAGCGCGACGTCGCGCTGCTCCGCGAGGTGCAGCGCCTCTCCCAGGACGAGGGCATCAACCTCGCCGGCATCAAGCGCATCATCGAGCTCGAGCACCAGGTCGACGCCCTGCGTTCGCGCATCAACGAGCTGCAGGCCGAGGCCGACGCCGCGCGCGCCGACGCCGAGCGCCGCGAGGAGCAGGTGCACGCGTCGTACCGCCGCGACCTCGTCCCCCTCAACAACGCCCAAGTCGTGGTGTGGCGGAGGAAGTGACCCATGGACGCTGACAAGCTCACGACCAAGTCGCAGGAGGCGTTCTCGACCGCGGTACGCCGCGCCGCCGCCGACGGGCACCCGCAGGTCGAGCCCGTACACCTGCTCCTCGCGCTGCTGGCGCAGTCCGACGGCACGACGATCCCCGTGCTCGACGCGGCCGGCGCGCAGCCCGCGATCGTCAAGGCGCGGGCGGACGAGCTGCTCGGGCGGCTGCCGAAGGCGTTCGGCGCGACCGCCGCGCCGTCGCTGTCGCGGCCCGTCGCGAAGGTGCTGGAGACCGCGGCGGCCGAGGCCGAGCGGATGGGCGACGACTACGTCTCCACCGACCACCTGCTCGTCGCGCTCGCCGACGAGGGCGCCGACGTCGCCGCGCTGCTGCGCGACGCGGGCGCGACGACCGACTCGCTGCGCAAGGCCGTCGAGCAGGTCCGCGGCGGGCAGCGCGTCACGAGTGCCGACCCGGAGGGGACGTTCCAGGCGCTGGAGAAGTACGGGCGCGACCTCACCGCCGACGCGCGTTCCGGCAAGCTCGACCCGGTCATCGGCCGCGACGCGGAGATCCGCCGCGTCGTGCAGGTGCTGTCGCGGCGTACCAAGAACAACCCCGTCCTCATCGGCGAGCCCGGCGTCGGCAAGACCGCCATCGTCGAGGGGCTGGCGCTGCGCATCGTCGCGGGGGACGTCCCTGAGTCGTTGCGGGACAAGCGACTCGTGGCGCTCGACCTCGGCGCGATGGTCGCGGGGGCGAAGTACCGCGGCGAGTTCGAGGAGCGGCTCAAGGCCGTCCTCACCGAGATCAAGCAGGCGGAGGGCCGGGTCGTCACGTTCATCGACGAGCTGCACACCGTCGTCGGCGCGGGCGCCGCCGAAGGTGCCATGGACGCCGGCAACATGCTCAAGCCGCTGCTCGCCCGCGGCGAGCTGCGCATGGTCGGCGCGACGACGCTCGACGAGTACCGCAAGCACGTCGAGAAGGACCCCGCGCTCGAACGCCGCTTCCAGCCGGTGCTCGTCGGCGAGCCGACCGTCGAGGACACCATCGGCATCCTGCGCGGCCTCAAGGAGCGGTACGAGGTCCACCACGGCGTCCGCATCACCGACGCCGCTCTCGTCGCCGCCGCGACGCTCTCCGACAGGTACGTCACCGCGCGCTTCCTCCCCGACAAGGCCATCGACCTCGTCGACGAGGCCGCGTCGCGGCTGCGCATGGAGATCGACTCGCGGCCCACCGAGGTCGACGAGGTCGAACGCGTCGTACGCCGCATGGAGATCGAGCAGGCGGCGCTGCGCAAGGAGACCGACCCCGCCTCGGCCGAGCGGCTCGCGCGGCTCGACCGCGACCTTGCCGAGCGCAAGGAGGAGCTGGCCGGGCTGACCGCGCGGTGGCAGCGCGAGAAGGACGCCATCGGCGTCGTGCGCGAGGTCAAGGCGTCCATCGAGTCGGTGCGCGGCGAGGCCGAGCGGGCCGAGCGCGACGGCGAGCTCGAACGCGCCGCCGAGCTGCGTTACGGCCGCCTCCCCGCCCTGGAGCGCGAGCTCGCCGAGGCGCAGGCGCGGCTCGCCTCGGTCCAGGAGGGCGGCGCGATCCTCAAGGAGGAGGTCGGCGCCGACGACGTCGCCGACGTCGTGTCCGCGTGGACCGGCATCCAGGCCGGGCGCCTCCTCGAGGGCGAGACCGGCAAGCTGCTGCGCATGGAGGAGGCGCTCGGCTCGCGCCTCGTCGGCCAGGGCGAGGCAGTCCGCGCAGTGTCCGACGCCGTACGCCGGGCCCGCGCCGGCATCTCCGACCCCGACCGGCCGACGGGCTCGTTCCTCTTCCTCGGCCCGACCGGCGTCGGCAAGACGGAGCTGGCGCGGGCGCTGGCGGAGTTCCTGTTCGACGACGAGCGGGCCATGGTCCGCATCGACATGAGCGAGTACTCCGAGAAGCACAGCGTGGCCCGGCTCGTCGGGGCTCCTCCCGGTTACGTCGGCTACGACCAGGGCGGCCAGCTCACCGAGGCCGTGCGGCGGCGCCCGTACACCGTCGTGCTGCTCGACGAGGTGGAGAAGGCGCACCCGGACGTGTTCGACACGCTGCTGCAGGTGCTCGACGACGGCCGGCTGACCGACGGCCAGGGCCGGACCGTCGACTTCCGCAACACCATCCTGGTGCTGACGTCGAACCTGGGCTCGCAGGCGATCGCGAATCCGATGCTCGACGACCGCGGCCGCCGGGACGCCGTGATGGCCGTGGTGCGGACGCACTTCAAGCCGGAGTTCCTCAACCGGCTCGACGACGTGGTGGTGTTCTCCGCGCTGTCGACCGAGGAGCTGGGGCACATCGTCGACATCCAGCTCGGCGTGCTGGGCCGGCGCCTGGCCCGGCGGCGGCTGACGCTCGACGTCTCCGACGCGGCGCACGAGTGGCTGGCGATGAACGGTTTCGACCCGGTGTACGGGGCGCGGCCGCTGCGCCGGCTGGTGCAGTCGGCGATCGGCGACCAGCT
>DATMES010000019.1 GCA_035556555.1 Frankiaceae bacterium | reverse complement strand
CCGACGTGCACGTCATCGTCGCGACCGTCGACCCGGCGCTCGGGCACAAGGGGCAGGCGACGTTCGTCGTGCCGCCCGGCACCGAGGGCATCAAGGGCGGCAAGAAGGAGAAGAAGCTCGGCATCCGCGCGTCGCACACCGCGGAGGTCGTGCTCACCGACTGCTTCGTCCCCGACGAGTGCCTGCTCGGCGGCGAGGACGTCCTCAACCGCAAGATGGAGTCGGCCAAGACCGGCCAGTCCACCCGGAAGTCGGGTGCGCTGTCGACGTTCGAGGCGACGCGGCCGCTCGTCGGCGCGCAGGCGCTCGGCATCGCGCGGGCGGCGTTCGAGTTCTCGCGCGACTACGCGAAGGAGCGGATCGCGTTCGGCAAGCCGATCATCAGCAACCAGGGGATCGCGTTCAAGCTCGCCGACATGGCGATGGAGATCGACTGCGCGCGGCTGCTCGTGCACCGCGCGGCGTGGATGGGGCGCGCGGGGGTGCCGTTCAAGCAGGCCGAGGGCTCGATGTCCAAGCTCAAGGCCGGCGAGGTCGCCGTGAAGGTCACCGACGAGGCCATCCAGATCCTCGGCGGGTACGGCTACATCAAGGACTACCCGGTCGAGAAGTGGCACCGCGACTCGAAGATCTACTGCATCTTCGAGGGCACCTCGGAGATCCAGCGCCTCGTCATCTCGCGCGCGGTCGCGGCCGCCGCGCAGTAACGCCGTACGACGAAGGGCCGCCCTGGCAGTCGCCGGGCGGCCCTTCGCGTGCGTACTGGCTAGACGCTCAGCGTGATCGTCAGTCGGACAGCGTCACCGGGCCGACGGTGGTCGAGCTCGGGTACCCGCACTCGCGGTCGAACTGGTTGGTCGCGACGACGAACGAGTCGACGCCGACGCTGACCGTGATGCCGAGGGTGCTGCCGGTCGGGGTCACGGTGGGCGCGCTGGCGTAGAGCGCGGCCTGCGTGCCGTTGAGACCGATGCCGGCGCCGGGGAAGTCGAGCGTCGCGACGGTGCCGCCGCTCGACCCTGCGCTCGCGGCGGGGACGATGACGAACGTCCGGATGCACTCGGAACCGCTCGAGTCGCAGACCTTGGGCAGCTCGACGTACGTGATCGGCTTGCCGACAGGGCCGACGCTGACGGGGTTGCCGATCGGGTAGCTGCCGGCGGGGACGTACACGCAGACGGGCTCGCCGCCGGGGCAGGTGCCGAGCGGGCCGGCCGCGACGGCGGGGGACGTGGCCGCGACGGCGAGGCCGGACGCGACGGCGAGCGTGAGGACGGACTTGGCGAACGTGCGCACTGGGCTGCTCCACGGGGATAGGGGTCTGGGGCGGCCCCTACTTCGCGGCTTCGGCTCCGGGTCCCTGCCAGGCCCCGCATACTTCGGGGGCGGCCTCGGCGCGGCTCGGTCTCGTGGCACTCGGCGTCGTCCTGCTGGGCGCCTGCTCGCGCGACCGCGCGCCGGCGATCACGGTGGTCAACGACCTCGGCCGGCCCACGGCTGTCGCGTACTGCGCCGCGCAACGCTGCGCGGAGGCGGAGCCGGTCGTCGTCGCCGAGAGCGAGAGGCAGTCGTTCCCGCTGGAGACACGCCCCAGGCCCAACCCTGCAGCCCACCCGCCGGTCTCACGCGTAGTGATCTTCAAGGAACGAGCGATCGCGGGCAGCAGCCGCGGCGCGGCGGCCGTGGCGGCGGCCTGCCGGAGCCGACCGCCGCCTCGGCGCGGATGCGTCAGACCGTGACGCGGATGTTGAGCAGGCAGCCGCCGAGCCAGAACGTCACCGGGCCGACCGTCTGCTGTGCCGTCGGCGCGCAGCCGATGCTGCCCGTGACCACCGGCACGTACGGCACCTGCAGGAGCAGCGACAGACCGGCGCCACCGGGGGACCCGGGCGAGACCGTCGGGATGCCGCCGTGGACCGAGGGGAAGCCGGCCGCGTCGATCCGCACGCCGTACTCCGGCAGCGTGATGGTGGCGAGCGTCGCGCCGCTCGACGACACGACGGCGCCGGGCACGATGAGGTACACCGTGTCGCACGTCGGCAGGCAGAGGTCGAACAGCGGGAGGCCGTACGCCGGCGAGCCGGTGACGGGCACGACGGGAGTGCCGGCCGGGATGACCGTCGCGGGCGTGATGACGCAGAGCAGGTCGTCGGGCTGGCACTGGTGGTTGGCGAGCGCTGGGGTGGCGGTCACCGTGACCGCGCCTGCGGTCAGGGCGAGGGCGGTCAGGGCTTTGGCGAGAACGCGCACGTCGGGCTCCTGCTGGGTAGGGGACGGCGCCGGTACGGCAGCCGGTGATCCCCTTTCGACAACGGCTCGCCGGTGACCTGCCGCGTCAGCCGCTAGCGGCGGAAGCGGCCGAGCAGCCGGGACAGCAGCGGCTTGCGCTTCTTCGACTCCTCGATCTCCACGGGCGTCCCGCGCAGCTCCAGGTAGACGATCTTCATCGCCCCGACGAACGGCACCGCGCACAGCGCGCCCACGACGCCGCCGGCCGCGACCCCGATCAACGCCGCCGACATCGTCGCGGGCGGCGACAGCTTCACCGCCTGCCCGACGACGAGCGGCGAGAGGATGTTGTTCTCGAACTGCAGGTACAGGATGAAGAACACCGCGCAGAGCACCCCCGTCGTAGCGCTGACCGTGAACCCCATCGCGACGAACGGCAGCCCGCCCGCCGCCCCGCCGATCTGCGGCACGAGGTCGAACACCATGACGTTCGCCGCCAGCAGCGGCGTCAGCGGCACGCCGAGCACCAGCCCCGCGACGAGCGTCGCGAGACCGGCGACGACCGCGACGGTGATGGAGCCGGCCACGTAGCGGCCGACGGCGGCGTACATGAGCCTGCCGAGCCGGTCGGCCTTCTCGCGCCGCGCCTCAGGGACCAGCCGCGCGCCGTGCTCGACGAGCCGCGGGCCGTCCACGAGCAGGCCCACCGCGAACAGCACGACGACCAGCGCCGCGCCGAGCCCGCTCGCGGCCGAGCGCGCGAAGCCGGCGAGCGGGGACAGGTCGCCGGAGAGCCGTTCGGGCAGCGTGCGGACGGTCTTGAGGATCTTGTCGGGAACGCCCGCGTCCTCCAGCCGCTGGCCGACGATCGGCAGGTCGCCGAGCTGGCGTACGACGCGCGGCAGGTCCTCCCCGAGCGCGGCCGCCTGCTCGACGGCGGGCGGCACCAGCACGAGCCCGAGCCCGGCGACCACGACGGCGAACGTCGCGAACACGATCCCCACGGCGTACGGCCTGCGCACCTTCGCCCTGCGCTGCGCCAGCTCGACGAGCGGGTTGAGGCTCAGCGCGAGCAGCGCGCCGACGGCGAGCGCGGTCATCGTGCGCGGCGCGGAGCGGACGACAGCCTGGAACGCCAGCAGCGCGACGACGCACACGCAGAACGCCAGCATCGTGCGGACGTCGAGGTCCACGCGGCGCGTCGGGACGGGCGCGTCGGCTGCGCGGCGCCGGGGCGGCATGCGGCTACCGTAGCGCCCATGGCGGCGGCGGACGGCCCGGAACGGCTGCGTGTCAGCTACCGTTCCGTCGCCCTCTTCGTCGGTCTCATCGGCCTGACGCTGCTCGTGCTGCGGATGGTCTCCGCGGCGTCCCGCGTCATCGGCTGGATGCTCGTCGCGGCCGCCGTCGCGGGCCTGCTGCACCCCCTCATCCGCCGTCTCGAGGCGCGCGGCTGGAAGCGCGGGCGCGCGGTCCTCGTGGTGGCGTTCGGCGCGTTGCTGCTCGCCGCGCTGACGACGTACCGCGTCGTCGACGACGTCTCGCAGGCCACGAAGCTGCTGCAGCAGGAGGCGCCCGAGGCCGCGGCGGAGCTGGAGAGGAACGAGCGGTTCGGCGAGTTCGCGACCACGGTGAAGCTGGAGGAGCGGACGAGGGATTTCACCGCGAAGGTGCCCGAGTACCTTCGCGGCGGCACGCCGGCCGAGGCGCTGCGGGCCGCGACGACGCGCGGCGTCGCGTTCCTCACGACGAGCGTGCTGACGCTGTTCCTGCTTCTGCACGGGCCCAAGATCGCCGTCGCCGGGCTACGCCAGATCGCCGACGAGCGACGGCGCGCGCGCGTGACCGCGGTGGCGAAGGCGGCGTACCGCAGGGCGTTCGGCTACGCCAGCGGCTCGCTCGCGACGGCGCTGCTCGCGGCGTGGGTGGCGTACGCCGCGGCGATGGCGTTCGACGTGCCCGGTGCCGCCGCCCTCGCGGTCTGGGTCGGGCTGTGGGACGTCGTGCCGATCATCGGGGCGTTCACCGGGGCGCTGCCGATCGTGCTGCTGGCGGCGGTCCGCGAGCCCTGGCACGGCGCCGTGCTCGCGGTGATCTTCCTGGCGTACCAGCTGTTCGAGGACTTCGGCATCCAGCCGCGGCTGGAGAGCAGGACGATGCGGCTGGGGCCGTTCCTCACGGTCGCGGCGGGCTTCGCCGGCCTCGAGGTACGCGGCCTCGCCGGCGCGCTCATCGCCGTCCTCGCCGTCGCGACCGTGGTCGCCGCGCTCGACGAGGTGACGCCGGAGGATCAGCCCCGGTAGTCCTCGTCGAGGTGGACCTCGTACGACTGCTCCAGCGCGTCCGCCTCGGGCACGCCGTCGGGGATCGTCTCGATGTCGCGCGGCGTCGTCGCGGCGTCGACGCCCTGCGCCTGCTCGACGGCGTCGGCCTCGGGCGTCTCGGCGCCGACGTCCACCGGCTCGTTCGTGCTCTCGGTCATGTGTCCTCCTGGCGCTGGGCAACCGGTGTGCCCCGATCTTCCTCGGGTACCCATCCCGGAGGGAAACCGAGATCGAGGAGGCGGCGATGCCGACGGCATGGAGCGCCAAGCGCGAGCGCCAGTACGAGCACGTCAAGGAGAGCCAGCTGGAGAGCGGCCGGTCGGAGAAGAAGGCCGAGGAGATCGCGGCGCGCACCGTCAACAAGGAGCGCGCGCGAGCCGGCGAGGCGAAGACGTCGAGCCGGTCGTCCACCGACGACATCTCGTCGGGGCGCAGGGGCGGGCTGCGTTCGGGCAAGGGACCCGGGGGGCGTACCAAGGACCAGCTCTACAACGAGGCCAAGCGCATGAACATCGAGGGCCGTTCGTCGATGAGCAAGGCGGACCTCGAACGCGCCGTGGACCGCAAGAAGAAGTAGCCGCGACCACCGTCCGGCGCGCCTTTCGCGGGAGCGCCGGACGGTTTCGTCTGTCCGGGACGTACGACCGCCCGGCGCCATTCCTGCGGCAGCCGGGCGGTCTCTGTACGGGGTGCTGGTCTAGTCGCCGCGGCCGTCCATCGCGCGGCTGCCCTCGCGGGTGCGCATCGTGTCGGGCGAGGTGCGCTCGGGGAACCGTCGCGCGTACTCCTCCTCCAGCGCGAGCATCCGCTCGGTGTGCACCTGGAGCGCGTCGCCCGAGCCGTTGAGGAACGTCTCGTGCCGCGTCTCGTGCAGGCGCTCGAGCTCGCGCTCCAGCGCCGAGTCGTCGAGCTCGCGGGCGGGGATGCCCGTCTCGGTCGTGGTCGCCATGCGGTCCTCCATGCGTTGCGGTTCGTTGTTGTCGGCGTACCCCCGTGCGCCCTGGGTATGCGGCGGCGCATGAGCCGTAGCGGAGTCCTCTTCGACGTCGACGGGACGCTCGTCGACAGCAACTACCTGCACGTCGTCGCGTGGCTGCGCGCGTTCCGTTCGACGGGGCACCCCGAGGTGCGCGCCGCCGACGTGCACCGGTGCGTCGGGATGGGCGCCGACCTGTTCGTCGAACGCCTCCTCGGCTCCGACGACGAGACCGCCAAGAAGGCGCACGGCGTGGAGTACGAGCGGCTCTGGCCCGAGCTGCGGCCGTTCCCCGGGGCGGTGGACCTGCTGCGCGAGGTACGCCGCCGCGGTGGCGCGGCCGTCCTCGCGACGTCGGCGACCGAGGAGGAGGTCGGCGCGCTGCGGAGGGCGCTCGACTGCGACGACGTCATCGACTCCATCACGTCGTCGGCCGACGTCGAGGAGGCCAAGCCCAGCCCCGACGTGTTCACGACGGCGCTGGCCGAGGCCGGTCTCGACGCGGAGCGCTGCGTCGTCGTCGGCGACACCGTGTGGGACGCCGAGGCCGCGTCGCGCGCGGGGCTGCGCTGCGTCGGCGTGCTCTCCGGAGGCATCGCGCGCGCCGAGCTGCTCGACGCCGGCATGGCCGAGGTCTACGACGACGCGGCCGCGCTGCTGAAGGCGTTCGATCAGTCGCTCCTGGCCTCGCTCTTCTGAAGGTCGCGCACTGCTGGGCCCTGCAGCACCTTGCCGTCCACGTCGAACCGCGAGCCGTGGCACGGGCAGTCCCAGGACTTCTCGGCGGCGTTCCAGCCGACGATGCAGCCCAGGTGCGTGCAGTGCGCGGAGACCTCGTGCACCGTGCCGTCGTCGTCGCGGTACGCCGCCGTCTTCTTGACGCCGTGCCGGATCACCGCGGCCTGGCCCGGCTCCAGGTCGTCGACGCTGTCGACGTCGCCGGGGGTGACGTAGCCGGTCACGAGCTCCTTCGCGACGGCGGCGTTCTCCTTGACGAACGTCTTCGCCTTCGTGCCGGCCGGGGTCACGCGCTGCGGGTCGAAGACCTCCGACCACGGGTTCTCTACCCCGGTGATGAGGTCGGCGAGGAGCAGGCCGGAGACGGTGCCGTTCGTCATGCCCCAGGCGCCGAACGCCGTCGCCACCCAGAGCCTGCTCGCGTCCGGGCGGAAGCGGCCGATGAACGGCACGCGGTCGGTCGACGTGTAGTCCTGCGTGGACCAGCGGTGCGTGAAGTCGGTGACGCCGAAACGTTCCGTCGTCCACTGCTCCAGGCGCTCGTACCGTTCGGCGGTGTCGTCGGCGCGGCCGGTCGTGTGGCCCTCGCCGCCGACGATGAGCAGCAGCCCGCCCTCGCCGTCCTCGGTGACGCGGATCGAGTGCGTCGGCGACTCGGTGGACAGGTACATGCCCTCGACAGGGCGTTCGCCGAGCCGGCCCGCGACGACGTAGTCGCGCATCGGGAACTGCCGCGCGAAGTACAGCCCGCGATCGAGGAACGGGATGTGCGTCGCGACGACGACGTCCCTGGCGCGCAGCACTCCCCGGTCGGTCGTGACGACGCACGGGTCGCCGTCGTCGACGTCGAGCGCGCGGGTGTTCTCGAGGATGACGCTGCCGTCGCCGGGGATGCGCTCGGCCAGCGCGAGCAGGTACTTCCTGGGGTGGAACCTCGCCTGGTCGTCGTAGCGGATCGCGCCCGCGACGGGGTACGGCAGCGAGGTGTCCGTCGTGAACTCCACCGGCAGCCCGAGTGCCCGCGCGGCGTCGGCCTCTTCCTTCAGCTGCTCGGTCTCCGAGTCGTCCTCGGTGTAGATCGTGGACGTCGTACGGACGAGGTCGCACTCGATCCCGTCACGCTCGGCGGTCGCGGCGATGTGCGCGATCGCGGCCTGCTGCGCGTCGGCGTAGAGCCGGGCCTTCTCCTCGCCGAACTTCTCCGTCAGGTAGCCGTAGAGCTGGCCGTGCGAGGACGTGACCTTGGCGGTCGTGTTGCCGGTGACGCCTTCGAGGATGCGCGCCGCCTCGACGACCGCGACGGTGCGGCCCGCGGCCTTGAGCGCGGCGGCGACGTTGAGCCCGGCGATGCCGCCACCGAGGACGGCGACGTCGACCGTCAGCTCCTCCGGCGCGGGCTCGAAGGCGGTGGCAGGCGTGGACGCGATCCAGTACGACTCGTTCATGCGGCGGGACGTACCCCGCACTGGCCGCGGCTACCGTCGGCGCCGCGGCTGCCCGCGCCTGCTCGGCCAGTACGGCGGCGGGTCGGTCCGCGGGTCGGTGACCTTGTGCCGCCGGCCGGGTCCGATGGCGTCGATCATGACCAGCCGCTGGCCGGGCGCGGCGTCGAGGTCGCGCACGACAGGGCGGATGGCCGCGACCACGGCGCCCATCGCCGACGCCAGGCCGTCGAGGCCGCGGCGCGGGTCCTGCCGGTACCTGATGTGGTGGAGGCCCGAGTCCCGGATCGGCGCGACTCGACCTCGCTGTCGAGCTGCGCGCTGTCGTGCGTCAGCAGCGCGTCGTAGCCGCGCGCCGCGCCGTCCGCGAGGAGGAATCGGTCTTCTTGCCCTTCCAGCCGAGGTACTGCACGTGGTCGACGACGTGCTCTCTCAACAGGTGCCGCAGCGGCCCCAGCAGCTGGACCGGCACGTCTTCGTCGAGAAGCAGCCGCACGCGCTCACGCCACGATCCGGGTGTCTCGGTACTGGTCCACGTACCGCGCGAACTCGACCGCGCCGCGTGCCGCGCCTGCGCCGACCGACGGGTAGAAGGCGGCGACGTCCGCCGGGTCGACACCGTCGTCCACGAGCGCGGCCACGGCGTCGTACGGCACGCGCGTTCCTTCGATGACGGGGTACCCGCCGCGCACGCCCTGGTCCACCTCGAGCCCGGCTGCCGGAGTGTGCAGCGGGACGACGTCACGGTGCCGCATGTTCGTGAACTGCCCGAGGATGTCCACCATCTCCGCGATGACGCCCTGCCCCGGATCCTTCGTGAGCATGACGGCCACGTCGCGCGAGTGGATCCAGACGACGTCCCGGTCCATGGCGACGAGCGTGTAGGCGGCGAGATGCTCGTCGGCGCCCATCTTCCTGAGGTGCTTGACGGCTTTCCGTACCCGCTGCAGGGGCACCCGCCGCGACCGCAGGTAGACGAACGTGCGCAGTGCGACGACGTCACGGAACGAGTACGAGACGCGCGACCGCGGCCTGTGGAACTCCGGCGCGAGGAGGGGCTCCGTCGTCCTGGCGGAACGCCAGTACGACAGCTGACGCACGGTCGCTCCGCTCAGCGCGGCGGCGACGACAGGCGGGAACGACACGGGTCCTCCTCTCGGAGAGATCACGATAGCCCGTGGCTCGAGCCTCGCCGGTGATCGTCAGCGCAGTGTCGCGGGCAGCTTCTGCTTGACGGTGAGCACCGGCGCGAACAGGTCGCCGACCTCCGCCACGCGGTCGAGAGCGGCGGCCGCGTCGAACGTGATCGACGCCTTGTCGCCGGTCTCCGCGCAGTGCTCGACCTCGTCCCACGTCACCGGCATCGACACCGTCGGCTGCGCCTTGGCGCGCAGCGAGTAGACGCAGACGGTGGTCTTGCTGTCGACGTTCTGGCTCCAGTCCACGAGGACCTTGCCGATCCGCAGCTCCTTCTTCTGCTTGGAGACGACGAGGCCCGGGTCCTCCTTCTCCAGATGCACCGCGACGTTCTTCGCGAACGGCGTCGTGACGTCGTACGTCGTCGGCGTGTTGAGGGGCACGTACACCTGCAGGCCCTTGCTGCCGGAGACCTTGGCGTACGACTCCAGGCCGTTGCGCTCGAACAGCTCCTTCAGGCGCATCCCCACGACGCAGCACTGGTGCAGGTCGGCCGGCGCGCCGGGGTCGAGGTCGAAGACGACCATCGTCGGCTTCTGCGGCGTCTTCGCGAGCGCCATCGTCGTGTGCAGCTCGAGGTCGGCGAGGTTGGCGACCCAGACGAGCGCGGCGAGCGAGTCGATGACGACGTAGTCGATGTCGCGGTCGTTCGAGTCGCTGTAGATCGCCGTCGTCTTGATCCACGAGGGCCGGTGCTTCGGCGCCTGCTTCTCGAAGAAGAACGGCTGGTCGACGCCGTTCGGGTAGCGCTTCAGCGTCAGCGGCCTGCCCTCGAGGTGGGGGAGCAGGACGGGCGCCATCCGCGAGTAGTAGTCGATGACGTGCGCCTTCGTGAACCCCGCCTCCGGGTACAGCACCTTGTCGAGGTTCGACAGCGTCAGCTCGCGCCCGTCGACCGCGACCGCCACCTTCGTGGACTCCGCCATCAGGCCGTCTCCTCACGGACGACCTCGGTCGCCGCCTTGTCGTACCGCAGCCCCTTGAACGACGGGTGCCGCAGCTTGCCGTCCCTCGTCCACTCCGTGAACTCGACCTCCGCGACGAGTGTCGGCTCGACGTACGTCGACTTCTTGGCGTACGCCGCCGGGACCTTGTCCGCGAACGGGGAGTCCTTGCGCGCCAGCGGCTTCAGCGCCTTCTCCATGTCGGCGAGTGACTTCGCGTTGAAGCCAGTCCCGACGTGGCCGGCGTACCGCAGCCCGGTCTCGTCGTAGTAGCCGACGAGCAGGCTCCCGAGGTGACCCTCGCGGTTGCCCTCGCCCTTGGTCCACCCGCCGACGACCATCTCCTGGCGGCGGATGTTCTTCACCTTGCGCCAGTGGTCGACGCGCTTGCCCGGGTGGTACGCGCAGTCGAGCCGCTTCGCCATGATCCCCTCGAAGCCGCGGTCGATGCTCGCCTGCCGCACCGCGTCGCCCTCCCCGGGGAACGACGGCGGCGTCTGCCACGACGCGCCGTTGAGGTCGAGCTCGTCGAGGATCGCGCGGCGCTCGCGGTAGGGCAGCGGCGTCAGGTCGCGGCCGTCGAGGTAGAGGACGTCGAAGATCAGGTACGTCACCGGGTACGACTTCGCGACCCGCTTCACGGCGTCGCCGGTCAGCTTCATCCGCTGCTGCAGCAGGCCGAAGTCGCTGCGCCCCTTGGCGTCGAAGACCACGAGCTCGCCGTCGAGGACCGCGCGCGTCGAGCTCATCGCCTTCGCCATCTCGGCGAGCTCGGGGTACGACCCGGTGATGTCGAGCAGGTTGCGGCTCTGCGCGGTGGCGCGGCCTCCGTCGACGTAGACGATCGCGCGGACGCCGTCCCACTTGAACTCGTACGCCCAGTCCTGCTGCTTCGGCGGCAGCTCGGAGCCGGTGCTCGCGAGCATCGGGACGACGCGCTCCGGCATGGGCACGTACGCCGGGTCCTGCGGTGGGTCGGTGCGGCGGATCATCCAGTTCTTCCCGTTCGTCTGGAACAGCACGTACTCGCCCTCGACACGCCGGCCGTGCAGGACGACCTTGACCTTGCGGTCCTCCCACTCCTCGACCTCGTACGTCCCCTGGTCCCAGAGCATGACCTTGCCGCCGCCGTACTGGCCCTTCGGGATGTCGCCCTCGAAGTCGAAGTAGTCGAGCGGGTGGTCCTCGGTGTGCACGGCGAGGTGGTTGGCGGCCGGCTCGACGGGGAGGCCCTTCGGGACGGCCCACGACACGAGGACGCCGTCGCGTTCGAGCCGGAAGTCCCAGTGCAGCGCCGTCGCGTGGTGCTCCTGGACGACGAAGCGCGGCGCCTTCTTCCGCGGCTTGCGCTTGGTCGCGCCGAACGGCTCGGGCGTCGCCTTCTTGTCGCGCATCTTCGCGTACGTGCGCAGCTCGGGCATGGCTCCTCCTTACCCACTTTCGGCGCTCTGGCAGTATCCGGCGCCATGACGCGTACCGGGCTGGCCCTGCCGCTCAACCTGCTGCTCCCCGTCGCGGGGCAGGCCGACGTCGCGCGGCGCGCGGAGGCGCTCGGCTACTCGACGGTGTGGGCCGCGGAGGCGGGCACGAACGACGCGTTCGGGCTGCTCGCTGCGTGCGCCTCGGTGACGTCGACCGTGGGGCTCGCGACGGGCGTGCTGCCGATCTTCACGCGGACGCCGGCGTTGATGGCGCAGTCGGCGGCGACGTTGCAGGACTGGTCGGGCGGGCGCTTCGCGCTCGGCCTCGGCGTCTCGTCGGCGACGATCGTCACCCGCTGGAACGGCGTGCCGTACGACCGCCTCCTCGACCGCATGCGCGACTACACCCTCGCCGTCCGCGACCTGCTCACCGGCGAGAAGGTCACCCGCGCCTCCGACCTCTACCCGGTCG
>DATMES010000018.1 GCA_035556555.1 Frankiaceae bacterium | reverse complement strand
AACGGCGCCGGGAAGACCACGCTGCTGCGCATGATCGCGACCGTGCTGGCGCCGGACCGCGGCGCGGTGACGCTGCTCGGCCGCGACCCGTCGCGTCCCGAGGACCGTACCCGCGTCCGCCGACGCCTCGGCTACCTGCCGCAGGAGGCCGGCTTCCACCGCGGGTTCACGGTCTTCGAGTTCGTCGACTACGTCGCGATCCTCAAGGAGATGACCGACCGCGCGTCGCGGCACGACGAGGTGCGCCGGGTGCTCGGCCTGACCGGCCTCCAGTCGCAGTCGGGCACGAGGATCCGCGCGCTGTCCGGCGGCATGCGGCGCAGGCTGGCGCTGGCGCAGGCGCTGCTCGGCGACCCCGAGCTGGTCGTCCTCGACGAGCCCACCGCGGGGCTGGACCCCGAGCAGCGGCTGCGGTTCCGCGACCTCGTCTCGACCGTGGCCGAACGCCGCACCGTCGTGCTCTCGACGCACCAGACGGAGGACGTCGGCGCGCTGTGCCGACACGTCGTCGTCATGGACGCAGGGCGCGCGGCCTGGTCGGGTACGCCGGCCGAGCTCGCCGCTGTGGCAGCCGGCCGGGTCTGGACGTCGGCCGAGCGGGACGCCGCGGCAATGGCCGCGTGGCGCACGGGCGAGGGCGTCTACCGCAACCTCGGCCCGGCACCCGCCGGCGCCGACCTCGTCGCGCCGACGCTGGAGGACGGGTACCTGCTGCTGCTCGGTGACCGGGCGGAGGTCGCCGCATGATGGTCATCCCGCTCGCCGTCATGCTCGTGGCGCTCGTCGTCACGCTCCGGCAGCGTTCGCTGGCGGGCACCGTAGGGACGCCCGCGCCCGCGCTGCCGTGGACGCCCACGTCGGTGACACGCGACCCGTCGCGCTGGCGTGTCGTCCGTACGCTCGGACTCGTCGAGGCCCGCAAGCTCGCCAAGCACCCCGTCGCGGCGTGCGGCGTGGTGCTCGCGCTGCTCGCGGTCGGGTTCAGCACCGGCATCGACGGCACGCAGGCGTACTCCGAGCTCACCGGCGCCGGGGCGGCGGGTCTGTACCTGCCGCTGATGGTGTTCCTCGCCGCGCACCTCAACGTCACCCGCGCCCGCCGAGCCGGAGCCGAGGACCTGCTCGGCGCGGCCCCGCCAGGGCAGGTCGACCGGACGCTCGCCGCGTGCTTCGCGGGCGTCGTCGCGGCGGGCGCGGTGCTCGCCGGGGTCCTCGTCGCGTACGCCTACTTCGGCGCGACCGGCACGGACATGATCCGCCGGCCCGGGCCGTTCGAGCTGCTGCCCCTGCCGCTGTCGGTGCTCGGCGCGGCCACGCTCGGCACGATGATCGGACGCTGGCTGCCGTGGCGGGGCGTCGGGCCGCCGGTCCTCGTTCTGCTCGTGGGCGTGTCGATCGCGCTCGCCGCCGACGGCCCCGACGACATTGGGCCGCTGTTCGTGCCGTTCGTCGACTTCGTCGGCTCGGAGGAGGGCACGCGCGTCGCACTGCCGCTGCACGTCCCCGCCGCGCACGCGCTCTACCTCCTCGGCCTCGACGCGATGGCGGTCGTCGGCGCGGTGCTGCGGCACCGGCGTACGGCGCTCTGGTGGGGCCTCGGCGCGGCGGCGGTGCTCTGGACGGCGGCGATGGGCGCATGGCAGGTCTCCTGACGCTGCTGCGCGCCGGCCGCTGGGCGCCGGTCGCGCTGACGTTCGGCTCCGTCGCTGTCCTGCTGGGACTCGTGGACGACCCTGCCGAGGCGGTGGGAGCGCTTGTCGTGGCGATCCCGTTCGGCGTCGTCTGGCTCGTGGACGACGCCGCGGCGACACTCACGGCGAGCGCGCGCTGGGGGCGGCGCCCGCAGCTCGCCGTCCGGTGCGCGCTGGCGGTCGCCGTGGCGTTCGGCGGGTGGGCCGCGGCGGTGGCGTACGCCGGCAGCGCGCCGCCGTACGGCACCGTCGTCCTCGCCGCGCTGCTCGCGGCGGCACTGGCGTCGGGCATCACGTGGGGCGCGGCGTACGGCGGCCCCGCCGCGGTCGTGGTCTGGGCCGCGACGCAGCTGCCGCCGTACGACTGGGGCGTGGCAGGGCGCGAGTGGTGGACGGTCGTCGTGGTCGCCGCGGGCTGGCTCGTCGTCGCCACCCGCGACCCGGCGCGGAGCTGACAGCAACCCCGTACGGCGCTCCCAGGGACATCCCAGGTACGCCGCCGATCGTGGTCTCCAGCGAGCCCGGCAGGCGGGCTCATCACCGCCAAGGAGCCACTCATGGACGAGACCACACCGGCGCCGCGCCGCGGCCGTACCGTCGCGCTGATCGGCGCCGGCCTCGTCGGCGGGTTCGTGCTCGCCGGCTTCGCCACCGCGAGCGCCCAGACCCCGGCCCCGTCGACCCCCGGCGACGACACCGAGCAGAGCGCCCCGCTGGCGCCCGGCGGCAAGCGCGGCCACCACGGCCCGCGCGGGCACGGCATGGGCATCCACGGCGAGTTCGTCACGGCCGCGCCGGACGGCGGCTACCAGACCATCGCCACGCAGCAGGGCGAGGTGACGGCGGTCAGCGCGACGTCGATCACCGTACGGAGCGAGGACGGCTTCTCGCGGACGTACGCCGTCGACGACAACACGCTCGTCAACGCCGGCAACGAGGGCATCGCCGACGTCGAGGATGGCGACGACGTCCACGTGAAGGCGCTCGTCGTGGACGGCAAGGCCAGTGCCGTCAGCGTCAACGACGGCACGCAGGTGCGGCGCCTGCGCGAGCGCTGGGCGCCCCGCCCGCCGGCGCCGGAGGCGGAGGCGACCGCGTCCTCGGCGACGTAGCGCGTGCGTCCCAGGGACCCGGCCGTGCCCTGCGGCCGGGTCCCAGGCGCGGAACTGACAGGCTGCTCTCAGCCGGCGTTCAGGTTGGCGCGCGAGAATGCGGTCATGGACGACACCGTCGAAGTCCCCCAGCCCGCGCCCCGTCCGCGCCGCCTGCGCGCGACCGGGCTCGTCGCCGCCGGCCTCGTCGGCGGCCTCGTGCTCGCCGGCCTCGGCGTCGCGAGCGCCCAGTCCGGCGACCCGAGCCCGGCCCCGGACCGTTCCCCCAAGGCGGAGCGCCTGCACCGCGGCCCGCGCGGGCCGTTCGGTCACCACCGCGGCGGCATGAAGCTCGGCAAGGGCGTGCTGCACGGTGAGTACGTCACCCGCGCCCCCGAGGGCGGCTACCGCACGATGGCGACGCAGAACGGCGAGGCGACCGCCGTCAGCGCCAGCTCCATCACCGTCAGGAGCGAGGACGGGTTCACGCGGACGTACGCCATCGACGACGACACGCTCGTCCGCGGCGCGTTCGGGGATGGCGCCGACGTCAAGGCCGGCGACGAGGTGCACGTCGTCGCCGTCGTGGAGGGCGGCACCGCGCGCGCGTTCAGCATCGGGAACATCACCGAGATCGAGCGCGCGCACGAGCGCCTGCGCCGCGACCACCGCCCGCCGGTCCCGTCGGAGTCCGCCGGCTGACCCGGATCGGCCCCGCCGCCGGTACCGGTGAGTGGCGACGTCGCCGGTCACCAGTTCGTGCTCGGCGCGCGTCGCTACTCACCAGTAACCGGGCGCGGGGCACCACGTCACGGGACTCGGCCGGGTAACGACTTCGCCCGTTTCGCCACGCGCCCGCCCCTCCGCCGGGCACGATCGAGGGGCGGGGGTCCGGGTGGAACGAGTGGCGGAGGTCTGCGCACAGTGCGACGTACGACGGTGGTCCTGGCGGCGGTGTGCCTCCTCGGGGGCGTGGCCTGCGGAGGTGAGTCGAAGCCGAAGGCGTCGCCGACGTCCTCGTCGGCTCCCCCGGTGAGCGAGAGCCCGAGCGCGTCCCCGACGCCGACCGCGACGGAGGCGTCGATCACGTACGGCGCGCCGTTCTACTCCGACGACTTCTCCGACAAGTCGAAGGGGTGGACGCAGAAGGACACCGACCAGGTGCAGTACGTCGTACACGACGACTACGCCTCGCCGCTGTACACGATCAACGTCAAGGCGCCGAGCCTGCACGTGTTCCCGCACCCGGAGTTCCGCGGCGTCAAGCCGGAGCAGCTGGAGAGCTACGAGGTCAGCGCGCTGCTGCAGACGACGCTCGCGACCGGCCACACGGACCTGTTCGGGCTGACCTGCCGCGACCTCGACGACCAGCGCTACAGCTTCGCCATCGGCTACGACCTGCGCCGCACCGGGCAGATCCCGTGGCGGATCTCCGAGCACGGCCCCGACGGCGCGCGGGTCCTCGCCGAGGGCACGTCGCCTGCGCCGGGCGGGTCGGCGTTCCGGGTGGCGGCGACCTGCGCGGGCGGCCAGGACGGCGGCCCCGCGCACCTGATCCTCAAGGTCAACGACACCGAGATCGGCCGTACGACCGATGCCGAGTCGCCGCTGACGAAGGGCTACGCGGGCGCGTACGTCCGCAGCGACGACGGCAAGACGACCGTCAACGTCATGAACTTCTCTGTGCGCTCGGCGACGATCGCGTCCTAGCGGCTCACCAGGAGCCGCCGCCACCTCCGCCGCCGCCCCCGCCCGAGCCGCCGCCTCCGCCGCCGGAGAAGCCGCTCGACCCGCCGACGCCGCCGGGGGTGGACGCGATGGTGCCCGCGGTCGTGGACGAGAACGACGTGATCGAGTCGCCGATGTGCATCGGTGACCAGCCCGCCGGGCCGCTGTACCAGTACAGGTCCTGCTGCTGCGCACCCAGGTCGGCGAACGCCTTCGCCCAGCGCTCGGCCTCGCCCATGACGACGGCGTACGGCAGGTAGCGCGCGAAGATCCCGGCCCGCTCCTCGGCACGCAGCTGCTCCACCTCGGCGGTGACGAGGTAGCGGCGGAACGCCCGCGCGCGGTCGAGCGCCGCGGTGCCGCGCCCCGTCCGGAACGGCAGCCGCGGGCTCAGCACCAGCAGCGCCAGCGCGGCGAGCACCAGCGCGACGCCGGTGAGGCCGAACGTCGTGAAGCGCGCGAGCGCGTACGTCGCGATACCCGCGACGACGACCAACGCCTTGGCGATGCCGCCCCACTTGCCACGCACCTCGTCAGGGCGGCGGGTGAACCAGCCCCGCGCGACGACCTCGTCGTAGAGCTGGCCCTGGATCGTGCGCAGGTCGTCGGCGAACTCGTTCTTCAGGTCGGACATGAGCACCACGTCGCCGGTGCGGAACAGCGCCATGATGAGCCCGCTCTCCCACGGGCGCAGGCGCTCGTCTGGCCCGTCGAGGCGCGTCAGCCGCCAGTCCCGCCGGCCGAACAGGCCCTGCCGCGGCAGCTCCTCGATGGTGAGGTGGCGGCGTACGGCGAGGTCGACGATCGTCGCCGTGACGTCGAGCGGGTCCGCGCGCTCGTCCACGAGCACGCCCATCAGGGCGGGCCGCATGTCGGCGCCCGGCGTGAAGTCGACGGACACCTCGCCGCGCCCGGTCAGTGGCAGCGGCTCCTCGGGGAACGTCTCCCCCGCCGCCGGCTCCAGCCCCGGCGTCAGGCCCGAGTAGTAGCGGTCGCGCCCCCGCCGGGAGACCAGGACGACCAGCGTGCCGAGGCTCGCGACCAGGACGGCGACGGCGAGGCCGAGAGGCCCGGCTTCCGTCGAGAACGCCTTCCTGAACGTCCACCGCTCCTTCAGCACCGGGCCGGGCGCGGCGGCGTACCCGTGGGGCAGCGCGGCGACGACGCTCACGCCGTTCGTCGGGCTGAGGAGACCGTGGCCGTACGTCGCCGAGGTGCCGGTGGCGCGGGACGTCCGGCACGGCGTGAGGCTGCCCTGCGGGCCGGCGTAGCAGGCGACCGCGCTGACCGTGCCGCCCTCGGTCCGCAGGGTGACAGACACGCGTTCGACGAGGACGAACCACTCGTGCCCGATGGCGTTCCAGAACAGCTCGTCGTGGCCCTCGAACCTGTTGACCGCGCCGTCGACGTCGTACGCGATGACGTACGTGTGGTCGCCGGTGATCGTCCGGTCGGGGTCGCCGATGCGGATCTTCTTCGAGCCGCCCTCGTCGGTGACCTGGGTCTCCGTGGGCGCGCCGGTCGGGCTGGTGACGCGCAGCCCGCCGAGCGGGTAGATCCGGTCGTGCGTCTCGTCGTAGCGGAAGCGCACGGGGATGGTGCGGAAGATGCCGCGCTTGGGCGCGACGCCGAACGAGTAGTCGATCGTCTCCACGACGCGCAGGCGGCCGCTGCGCGCGAGGTCGAGCCGGACGTCGTAGCGCCGTATCCGCTCGAACCCCTCCAGCTGGGCCGACGCGCTCCCCGGCGCCATCGACGCCGCCGCCACCGCGAGCGCCGCGAGGGCGCGCAGGACCCTGGTCACGCGGCGACTGTCGCACATCCGCGCGCGAACCTTTCGCACCTCACGCGTCTCTCCTGTGCGACCCCTACCGTCATGGAGCCCAGCGATGTCCCGTGCCCGCGGCACCGTCCTGCTCGTCCTCGCGCTGCTCGCGGCGCTTCTCACGCCCGCCGGCGCGGGCGAGCCGCCGCCGCTGACGTCGTGGCCGTACGACGCCGGCTACGTCACCATGCCCGACGGCACGGACCTGCGGTACACGGTGTTCCTCCCCGACAGCGGGCCAGGACCGTGGCCGGTGCTGCTGCAGTACGACGGGTACGCCGCCGGCACCAACCCGTACGAGAACGGCCAGGACCTGTTCGGCCCCAGGATGCGCGCGAAGGGCTACGCGATCCTCGGCGTCAACGTCCGCGGCTCCGGCTGCTCGGAGGGGACTTTCGACGTCTTCTCGCACCAGTGGGCGCTCGACGGCTACGAGGTCGTCGAGTGGGCGGCGCGGCAGCCGTGGTCCAACGGCAGCGTCGGCATGTTCGGCGTCTCGATGCCGGCGATCATGTCGCTGTACGTCGCCGCGCTCGACCCGCCGCACCTCGCCGCGATCGCGCCGGCCGCCGCGCTGACCGACCTGTACCGCGACGTGGCGTACCCGGGCGGGATCTACAACGCGACGTTCCCCACGGCGTGGACGGCGCTGCAGAAGGGCACGAGCTACCAGGACAACCCGCTGGTCGTCGCCGAGGACGGCGACGCCAGGTGCGTCGCGAACACGGCGGGGCACACCGCGCCGGACAAGGTCGTCGCCGCGCAGGCAGCGCAGCACCCGTACGACGACGCGTTCTGGGCGCGCTCTCTCGGCGACCGGATCGCCGACGTCGACGCCGCCGTGCTGTCACAGACCGCGTGGCAGGACGAGCAGGTCAGCGGCCGCATCTCCTCCGCGCTGCGCGCGCTCGACCCGGCGACGTCGTTCCACGTGCTGACCAACGGCAACCACGGCGTCAGCGTCGTCGCGCCGGCGTTCGCCGACCTGCAGGAGGACTTCTTCGACCGCTACGTCGGCGGCGTCGCGAACGGCTTCGAGACGACGACCCCGCACGTCCAGGTCTGGCACGAGCTGCAGACGCCGTCGTACGTCCCGCGGTGGGTCACGGGGCACGCGACGTGGCCGACGCCGGCGGCGACGACGTACCACCTCACCGCCGACGGCAGGCTCACCCCCGCCGCGCCGCTCGCCGCGGGTCGCGTGCCGTACCTCTACCCCGCGCCCGCCTCCTCGGCGGCGTCGGGCGGGAGCGACACCGAGACGATGGCGTACAAGGCGCCGGGGTTCGGCGTGTCGTTCACGACCGACCCGTTCGCGAGCGACGTCGAGGTGCTCGGCTCCGCGTCGGCCGACCTATGGGTGTCGTCGACCGCGACCGACACCGACCTCCAGGTGACGCTGTCGGAGGTACGTCCCGACGGCCAGGAGACGTTCGTGCAGCGCGGCTGGCTGCGCGCGTCGCACCGGGCGCTGGACGCCTCGCGCTCGACGGCCTTGCTGCCGTACCACCCGCACACCGCTGCCACCCAGGTGCCGCTCACGCCGGGTGTGCCGGCGCTGCTGCGGGCCGAGGTGTTCCCCTCGGGGCACGTGTTCCGCGCGGGCAGCAGGCTGCGGCTCACCGTCGAGGCGCCGCTGTCGGTGACGGGCCTGCGGGCGTTCGAGGTGGTGCCGTACCCGGCGGTCGACACCGTCCACACCGGCGGTACGACGCCGTCGCGGCTCGTGGTCGGCACCGTCCCCGCGACCGGCGTCGTGGCGGCGTACCCGCCTTGCGACACGCTCGTCAACCAGCCCTGCCGGGGCTGAGAAAGTTCCGAACTACAAGGATGGAATCTCGTTTATCCGAGACGGGCCGGGTAGGGATTCCATATCACCCCTTTTGTGGCTATCGTGCACCCTTCCGCACCCCTTATGACCTGGAGAAATCGATGCATCGCAGCATCAAGGCCGCGCTCGCCGCGGTCGCTGTGGGGGCCCTGCTCATCCCCAACAATTCGGCCAGCGCCGCCACCTTCAACGCCCCCGTCGTCGTCAGCCCCAACGACGTCAGCGAGCCCGGCATCGAGGTCGCGCCCGACGGCACCCTCTACGTGCACGGACCCACGGGCGTTCCGCTGTGGAGCTCGATCTGGCGTTCCGACAACGGCGGCGCCAACTGGCTGTTCACGCCCGGCCTGACCCGCACCGGCCTCGGCGGCGGCGACATCGACATGGCCATCCAGGCCAACGGCAAGCTGGCGTTCACCGACCTGTGGCTCGGCTCGTCGAGCGTCGGCGTCTCCAGCGACAAGGGCAACACCTGGGTCACCAACCAGGTCCAGGGCACGATGGTCCAGGACCGCCAGTGGGTCCAGACCACCAACCGCGACATCACGTACCACGTCACCCACCAGCTCGCGGCCGGCCTCGTCGTCAGCAAGTCGGTCGACGGCGGCCTGACCTACCCGGTCCAGACGCTCGCCGCGTCGACCCTCGACCAGGGCAACTGCATTTGCCCGTCCGGCTACCTCGTGGCCGAGGCCGGCGTCTCCGTGGGCGGCACCGACGACAAGGTCGGCGTGGCGTACACCACCTCTACCGGCGTCGCGTGGTCGTACTCGACCAACGGCGGCCTCACGTGGACGCGCCGGGTCATCGACCCGACCGGCGGCGGCTCGACCCTCGAGTCGTTCCCCGTCGTGGCGAACGCCGGCGGCGGCAAGCTCGTCGCGGCGTGGCTCGAGGTCAACAACAGCAACAGCAAGGTGTGGTTCGCGACGTCGGCCAACTGGGGCAGCACGTGGAGCACGCCGAAGACCATCGTGACCACCGGTACGTCGGTGTTCCCGTGGATCGACGCGCGCGGCTCCAAGGTCGGCGTCTCGCTGTACCACACGACCGCGACCGGCAACCCGAGCAACGTCTCCGGCTCCGCCCAGTGGCACCTCAAGTACCTGGAGAGCCTCGACGGCGGCGCGACGTTCTCGGCGCTGACCACCGCGGACGCCACGGCGGTCAAGACCGGCCCGATCTGCACCGACGGCCTGAACTGCGGTTCCGACCGTGAGCTCGGCGACTTCCAGATGGTCGTGCTCGACAACAACGCTCAGGCGAACATCTCGTACGTCCGCTCCATCGACGGCAACTTCAACACCGAGGTCCGCTTCGTGAAGCAGGCCTCGTAGCCCCTCGCACCACCCACATGCCGAACGGCCCGCGGAGACCTAGGTCCCGCGGGCCGTTCGACGTTCCGGGGTCTCGTTCCCCTCAACCGTGCGGTCCAGCCGCCGGTCTCGAGCGTGGTGATCTCCACAGAACGAGACCGGCGGGGGGACGGCGGAGCGCCGCCCCGGGTCCGTCAGTCGCGGAGCTTGGCGAGCAGGCGCAGCATCTCGATGTACAGCCAGACCAGGCCGACGACGAGGCCGAACGCCGCCTTCCACGCGAAGCGCTCGGGAGCGCCCTGGCGCTCCGCCTCCTCGATGAGCTCGAAGTCGAGCACGAACGACAGCGCCGCGACCGTGACGACGGCGACCGAGAAGAGGATGCCGAGCGGCGTGGAGTCGTTGATGACCGGCAGCCCGCCGGAGCCGAACAGGCTCATGACGAGGTTGATCGCGTAGAGGGCGAAGATGCCCATCATCGCGCTGACGATGACCTTGCGGAAGCGCGGCGTCGCGCGCAGCCGGCCCGACTTGTACGCCATCAGCACGCCGCCGAAGCAGAGCATCGTGCCGCCGATCGCCTGCACGGCGATGCCGGGGTACGCCTCGTCGAAGAGCCTGCTGATCGCGCCGAGGAACACGCCCTCGACGGCGGCGTACGCAATGGACAGCCCCGGCGACGGCTCCTTCTTGAACGTCACGACGAGGCCGAGCACGAGGCCGACGAGCATCGCGGGGATGGCGAGCGCGTACAGCTCCAGCGCCCACGACGCGGCCGCGGTGACCGCGAGGATGCCGAGCAGCAGCGCCGTCTTGCCGACGACGTCGTCGACCGTCATGCGCCGCGGGGCGGCGTACATCTCCTCCAGCGTCGCGACGCTGGGCTGGGCGAACGTGTCTCGCCGGGCCAGGACCGGGTTGTGGCTGCGCACCGTGAACTCCTCCGCCTCGCCGCGCGTTCGGCGGCGTGCTCTGCGTACAACGTACGACGTTCGCCCCGTGATCCCGGGGCGTTCGGGTACGTTCCGCGCGTAGTGAGGGGGTGACGGGATGCTGATCCGCGGCGAGGCCGAGCGGGTCGCCGGTCTGCTGTCCGGCATCCCCGAGGGCCTCGCGTTCGCCGGCGTCCGCGTGCCGGGCCCGGACGGCGACGAGATCGACGCGCTGGTGCTGACGCCGCGCCGCGCCGTCACCATCACCGTGCACGATCCGCCGCGCCCCACGAGCGACCTCGCCGGCGAGACGCGCGCGCGGGTTCAGCGGCTGCGCCGCTTCTGCGCCGAGAACGACCTGGACGTCGGCGTGATCCCTGCCGTCGCGGTCATCGCGGGCGACGCGGACCAGCCGCCCCGCGAGCACGCCGGCGGCGTCTGGACGACCGGCGGAAACGCGCTGCCCGCCGTCCTCGCCGGGCTGCCATCAGCCGGGGAGGTGACCCGCGCGGACGTACGCCGCCTGCTTGCGCTCCTCGGCCTCGGCGCCCCGGACGAGCACGACCTCGACGCGGCGCGGTTCCGCCGCGCCGACGGCAGCGAGCCGGCGCCGGCGCCGATTCCCGACGCGCCGTACACCTGGGGTGCGCCGCGTCCCGTGGCGCCCGTGCGATGGCCGGGGCCCTGGACCGCCCAGCTGCCACTGTGGGCCAGGTTGGTGCTGGCGGCTTGCGGGCTCGCGATGGTCGTCTTCTCGGTGGCCAAGTCGCTGGAGCCCGACGAGGCGACGCCGGTCCGGCGGCCCGGCGTGACGCGCACTCCTTAGGGGACCACCCGTACGGATCCCGCGGCGGCGCGAGCCCTGGCACGCGCCTCGTCGATGTCGCGGCCGCGGGCCAGCGCGACCCCCAGGCGGCGTCCCGGCTTGCAGTCGGGCTTGGCGAAGAGGCGTACCTGCGCGGTCGGGACCGCGAGCGCGGCGTCGACGCCGTCGTACGCCGGTGCCGTCGCCTCGGCGTCCGCGAGGATCACAGCCGAGGCGCCCGGCGAGTCGAGCGCGACGTCGAGGTCGTCCACGGGCATGCCGAGGATCGCGCGGACGTGCAGCGCGAACTCCGACAGCGGCTGCGTCGCCATCGTCACCATGCCGGTGTCGTGCGGCCGCGGCGACACCTCCGAGAACAGCACCTCGTCGCCGCGCACGAACAGCTCGACCCCGAAGATCCCCCAGCCACCGAGCGCCTCGGTCACGGTCGCGGCGACGTGCCTCGCGTTCGCCAGCGCCGCGTCGGTCATCGGCTGCGGCTGCCAGCTCTCGCGGTAGTCGCCGGCCTCCTGCCGGTGCCCGATCGGCGGGCAGAACGTCACCCCCGCCGCGTGCCGCACCGTGAGCAGCGTGATCTCGTAGTCGAACTCGACGAACCCCTCCACGATCACCGGCTGGCCCGCGACGCGCCCGCCCCGCTGCGCGTACCGCCACGCGTCCATCGGGTCGTCGCCCGCGCGCACCGTCGACTGGCCCTTGCCGGACGAGCTCATGACCGGCTTCACGACGCACGGCGTGCCGATCTCCGCGACGGCGGCGGCGTACTCCGCCTCGTCCGCCGCGAACCGGTACGGCGAGCACGGCAGCCCCAGCTCCTCCGCCGCGAGCCGCCGGATGCCCTCGCGGTCCATCGTCAGCCGTGCCGCGCGCGCGGTCGGGACGACGCGCTGCCCCTCAGCCTCCAGCGCGACCAGCTCGGCGGTCGCGATCGCCTCGAGCTCGGGCACGACGAGGTCCGGCCTCTCGGCCTCGACCACCGCGCGCAGCGCCGCCGCGTCGAGCATGTCCACGACGTGCCGGCGGTGCGCGACCTGCATCGCCGGCGCGCCCGCGTAGCGGTCCACCGCGACGACCTCGACACCGAGGCGCATCGCCTCGATCGCGACCTCGCGGCCGAGCTCGCCGGCGCCGAGGAGAAGCAGGCGTACGGCGCGCGGGCTGCCCGGTGTCCCGATGACCATGCCGGGACCCTAGTGTCTAGCCCGTGGTCCGCGTCTGCTTCGTGTGCATGGGCAACATCTGCCGTTCGCCGATGGCCGAGGTGGTGTTCCGCGCGCTCGTCGCCGAGGCCGGACTCTCCGACGCCGTGTCGACCGCCAGCGCGGGGACCGGCGGCTGGCACGCCGGCGACGGCGCCGACCGACGCGCGGTGTCTGCCCTCCGTGCGCGCGGCTACGACGGCAGCGCGCACAGGGCGCGACAGTTCACGCGCGGGGACTTCGCGGCGTACGACCTCGTCGTCGCCCTCGACCGCGACAACGAGCGCCACCTCCGCTCGCTCGCCGGCTCCCCCGAGGACGCCGCGAAGATCCGGCTGCTGCTCGCGGACGACGACGTGCCCGACCCGTACTACGGCGGCGCCGACGGCTTCGAGCACGTCCTCGACCTCGTCGAGAACGCCTGCCGCGAGCTGCTCGCGGAGGTCGCGCCGTGACGCTGCTCGGCAGCGAGGTCGTCGCCTCCTCGCGCGTGGCCGGCGGCGACATCTGTGCTGCCTCCCGCGTCGCCCTCGCCGACGGCCGCGTCGTCTTCGTGAAGACCCGCGACGGCGCACCGCCGGGCTTCTTCGCCGCCGAGGCCGCGGGGCTGACGTGGCTGGGCGAGGCGGGCGGCGTACCCGTGCCCGAGGTCCTGGCCGTCTCCGAGAGCGAGCTCGTGCTGTCCTGGATCGCGCCCGGCACGCCATCCGAGTCGGCTGCCGAGGCGTTCGGCGTCGCGCTCGCGGCGACGCACCGAGCGGGTGCGGAGACGTTCGGCGGTACGTCCCCCGGCTGGATCGGCTCCCTACCCCTCGCCAACGACCCGGGCACCGACTGGCCCGGGTGGTACGCCGCGCACCGCCTGCTGCCGTACCTCGACCGCGCCGCGCTCGCCCCCGCCGACAGGTCGGCCGTGGAGTCCGTGGTGGAGTCGGTCGGCGCGCTGGCAGGCCCGCCCGAGCCGCCGAGCAGGCTGCACGGCGACCTGTGGAGCGGCAACGTCCTGTGGTCGGCCGCAGGTCCGGCGTACGTCGTCGACCCCGCCGCGCACGGCGGCCACCGCGAGACCGATCTCGCGATGCTGGCGCTGTTCGGCGTGGCGCACCTCGACCGCATCGTGCCGGCGTACGACGAGGCATACCCGCTCGCCGACGGCTGGCGGGAGCGGGTCGCGCTGCACCAGCTGTTCCCGCTGCTCGTGCACGCGGCGCTGTTCGGCGGCGGGTACCGCGCGCATGTCGGCGCCGCCGCGCGTGCCGCGCTCGCTCGCGGCGATGGCGTGTCTCACGTCCCGTGATCGTCGCGAGCGGCGTCCCGGACGCCGCGAGGTCCTCGGCGTCGGCGGCGTGCGCGGTGAGGAGGTACGCGAGCCGGGTCAGCGCGGTCAGCCGCGCCGCCGCGAACTCCGCGAACTCCGCCCGCTCGTCGGTCGTCACACCCGTACAGAGTCCGGGAGGCCCGCCGACGGTTGCCTGGGGTTCGGGGCGCCGCCGTCCCCGCGCCTGCCGAAGACGGCGCGCCGGTGCCGAGGCCGGCGGGGCGCCGTACGACGCGGGGAGGCGGCGGGAGGTCAGCAGGGGCGCTCGAGGTCGCCGCTGGGGATGCACGTGGTCGAGATCGGGCCGACGATCTCCTTCACGCAGTCCTCGACCGGACGGTCTGTGCAGCGGGGGATCGCCGAGGCGGTCGTGGGCAGGGCGAACGCCGCGGCGGCGCCGGCGGCGAGCGCGAGGGTGATCATGCGCTTCGTCATGGGGTCACCTCCCTCCCGTCGCCGGAGTAGGGAGGCGGCGCGGGGCGACGGCCGGCCGTTGCGTCCAGTTACGACGCGCCGCTGCGATGGCCTTCCGCGACGGCGCCGGAAGGGCCACGATGGCGACGACGAACGGGGGCTCGACCATGGCCGGCCAGCACGAGCGCAATCTCGCGGAGATCAAGACCCTGGTGGACTTCCCGTATCCGGAGAAGCCCGCCCTCGAGGCCGACCTCGTCATGAAGGGCGGCATCACCAGCGGGGTGGTCTACCCGCTCGCGGTCTGCGAGCTGGCGAAGACCTACCGCTTCCGCAACGTCGGCGGCTCCTCCGCGGGCGGCATCGCCGCGGCGCTGGCCGCGGCGGCCGAGCACGCGCGTGACAGGCAGGGCTTCCAGCGTCTCGCGGCCCTCCCCCTCGGCCTCGGCAACGACCTGCCTGAGCTGTTCCAGCCGAGCCGCGGTACCCGCCCGCTGTTCGAGCTTTTCCGCGCCGTGCAGGACAAGCGGCACGCGCTCCCCTCGCGCCTCGCCAGGCTGCTGCGCGCGCTGCTCGCCGGGCAGCGGCTCGCCGCGGCGGCCGCCGCCGCGGTCGTCGTCGTCCTCGGCGTCTGGGCGGTCATGCTCGGCGCCGGCGCTCCGCACGACCTGGGCGACTGGGGCGGCATCGCGCTGCGGCTGCTCCCGCTCGCCCCGGTGGTCTTCGTCGCCGCCGTCCTCGGCGCGGCGGCGGGGACGATCCGCGAGGCGTTCCGGCAGCTGCCGCTGAACGGGCACGGGCTGTGCATCGGCTCCCGCGGCGGCGAGGCCGGCGAGGGCGTGGCGCCGTTCACCGACTGGATGCACGACGCGCTGCAGACCGTGGCGGCGACGCCTGGCGTCCTGACGTTCGGCGACCTGTGGGGCGGCGACCCCGGCGACCCGAGCGTCCGGCTCGAGATGATGACGACGAACGTCTCGCAGCGGCTGCCCATGCGGCTGCCGTTCACGAACGACAAGTACATGTTCTGCCCGCGCGAGCTGGCCCGGTGGTTCCCGCCGGACGTCCTCGCCCACCTCGTCGGCAACGGCGCCGAGGCGACCACCGGCGACGGACCCCGGTGCTGCCCGGAGCATCCGACGGTGGCGCTGCGCAAGCTGCCGGAGGCGGCGCGGTTCCCCGTCGTGATGGCGGTGCGGATGACGTTGAGCTTCCCCGGCCTCATCAGCGCGGTGCCGTTGTGGACCGTCGACCAGGCAGACCCGGACCAGCCCGTGGCGCGCTGCTGGTTCTCCGACGGCGGGATCAGCAGCAACTTCCCGATCCACTTCTTCGACACGATGCTGCCGTCGCGGCCTACCTTCGCGATCAGCCTCGGGCCGTACCAGGCGAAGTACCCGGACCAGTTCGTCCACTACCGCAAGGCGTCCACGGCCCCGCAGCTCCCGGTCCGTCCCGCCGGCACCGTCGGGCAGTTCGGCGGCGGCATCCTCGACACGCTGCAGAACTGGTCGGACAACGGCCAGAGCATGCTCGCCGGCTACCGCGACCGCATCGTCGAGGTACGCCAGCTGCCGCACGAGGGCGGCATGAACATCGACATGGACGCCCGCACCATCGCCGGCCTCGCGGTCCGCGGCAGGGACGCCGCCGTGGCGCTGGGCGCTTTCGACTTCGTGCATCACCGGCGGGTCCGCTACGACACGGTGCTGGCCGAGCTGCAGCGGACGACGGCGGCGATGGGCAGGTTCTACGACCGACCGCTGCCGTCGGGCGACCCGTCGTACCGCGACTTCCTCCACAGCGACAAGCCCACGGGGGTCGCGCGGGTGGACGCGCTGCTGTCGTTCGCCGGGCGCGTCACGCCGCCCACGTGGCCGTACGAGCGGCCGCGACCCGACTTCACCGTCGGCGCCTCGAAGCACCCGGCCGAGCTGCGAATCGTGGCGAAGTACTGATGCTGCCGACGGAGACGTGGCCCGTCGCGCTGCGCTGGGCCACCGTCGTCTGCGGGGCCGGCGCCGGTGTCGCGAGCTGCGTCGCGATGGCCCGTGCGGGCCGTGCGATGAAGGCGTCGGGTGGCGCCGGCATCGTGGCGATCGAGCTGGCCGGCACACCCGCGCGCGCGGCCGCGATCAAGGCGGCGTGGGGCCCCGGCGGCCGCGCCGCGGCCCGGCGCTCGCTGCTCGCCGACTTCGCGTTCGTCGCGGCGTACGTCGTCGTGCCCGTCGTCGTCGCCGGTGCCTCCGCCGCGGTGATGCGACCCCGCGGGTGGAGCGGGTGGACCGGGACCGCCATCTTCTCGGGGTGGGCCATGGTGGCGGCCGGTGCGCTCGACGTCGTCGAGAACGCCGCGCTCCTCGCGGTCCTGCGCGCGGACCGCCCGGCGGCGGCGCTGACACGGCTGGCGGCGTTCTGCGCGCGGGGCAAGTTCCTGCTGGTGCTGGTCGCGCCGCTCCCGCTCGCGACCGCCGGTATCGCGGCGCTCGCGCGCGTCTAGCCCACCAACGCGAGGAACTCCGCGCGGGTCGGCGGGTTGTCGCGCAGCAGGCCGTACATCGTCGAGGTGAACGTCGTCGCGCCCGCCGCCTGCACGCCGCGGATCGTCATGCACTGGTGCTCGGCCTCGAGCACGACGCCGACGCCGCGCGGGCCGAGGTGCTCCCGCAGCCAGTCGGCGACCTGCTTCGTGAGGCGCTCCTGCACCTGCGGGCCGCGCGCGTAGAACTGCACGAGCCGCGCCAGCTTCGACAGCCCGAGCAGCCGGTCGCCGGGGAGGTAGCCGACGTGCGCGACGCCGCGGAACGGCAGCAGGTGGTGCGCGCAGAGCGACGTGAAGGGCACCGACCGGGCGAGCACCAGCTCGTCGTAGCCGGCCTCGTTGGCGAACGTCGTCGCCGTGAACGGCGCGGGCGTCAGCAGCTCGCGGTACATCTCCGCGACGCGGCGCGGCGTCTCGCGCAGCGCGGGGTCGGTGACGTCGATGTCGAGCGCCGTCAGCAGCGCCTCCGCCGCGTGCTGCACCCTCGCCTGCTTGAGCTCGCACCACGCGGGTCCGCCGAGCGACTCGTCGTCGGCGACCGGGTCGAACGCTGCTGCCTCGCTCATCGATGCTCCCTCTCGCGGACCGGCTGACGAGGAATACTGTATCAGTAACGTATCTTGTCGTTACAATGACCGCCGTGCCCTCTCCCGTCACCGCGTTCGTCCTCTCCGGGGGCGGCAGCCTCGGCGCGGTCCAGGTCGGGATGCTCCAGGAGCTCTCCGCACGCGGCGTCCGCCCCGACCTGCTGCTGGGTACGTCCGCCGGCGCGCTCAACGCCGCGTACGTCGCCGGCCACGGCGACTCCGAGACCTCGCTCAGCCGGCTCGAAGCGGTCTGGCGCGGGCTGCGCCGCCGCGACGTGTTCCCCCTCGACCCGCTGCGCGCGGTCGCCGCGGTGACGATGCGCGCGCCGTCGCTCTGCTCCCCCGCCGCGCTGCGCAGGCTCGTCTCGGCGCATCTCGCGTTCCGCGACCTCGAGGACGCGCGCGTCCCCGTGCACCTCGTCGCCACCGACATCCGCAGCGGCGAGGAGGTGATCCTCTCGTCCGGCGACGCGTGCGACGCCGTGCTGGCGAGCGCCGCGATCCCGGGCATCTTCCCGTCGGTGACGATCGACGGCCGCGACCTCGTCGACGGCGGCATCGCCAACAACGCCGCCGTCTCGCAGGCCGTCGCGCTCGGCGCCGAGTGCGTCTACGTCCTCCCCAGCGGCTACGCCTGCGCGCTCGAGCACGCGCCGCGGACGGCGCTCGGCAGCGCGGTCCAGTCGATGGCGCTGCTGGTCGAACAGCGGCTCGTCCGCGACGTCAGCCACTTCGCCGACCGCGCCGACGTCCGCGTGCTCCCGCCGCTGTGCCCGCTCGCCGTCTCTTCCGCCGACTTCCGGCACGCGGGGGCGCTCATCACGCGGGCGCGTACGTCGACCAAGCGCTGGCTCGACGCCGGCGGCCCCAGCCTCCCGCACCAGGAACGGTTCCTCTCGATGCACGGCCACGCCACCCCAAGGAGAACGCCATGGACAGCACCCTGCTCGTGATCGGCGCCGGCCTCGCCGGGGCGAAGGCCGCGGCGGCCGCGCGCGAACGCGGCTTCACCGGCCGCGTCGTCCTCGTGGGCGCCGAGACCAGAAGGCCGTACGAGCGCCCGCCGCTGTCCAAGGACGTCCTCCGCGGCAAGGCCGAGCCCGAGTCGGCGCACGTGCACGAGGAGGGGTTCTACGCCGCCAACGACGTCGAGCTCGTCACCGCCACCGAGGTCCGCGAGCTCGACGTCGCGGGCCGCCGCGCGGTCCTCGCCGACGGCGGGTCGATCGCGTACGACAGCGTCGTCCTGGCCACCGGCGCGCGGCCGAGGCGCCTCGACGTTCCCGGCGCCGACCTCGACGGCGTCCACTACCTGCGCACCCTCGACGACGCGGCGCGGCTGCGCGCGGCCATCGGCACCGGCGCGCGCGTCGTCGTCGTCGGGGCGGGCTGGATCGGCTCCGAGGTCGCGTCGTCGGCGCGCGCGATGGGCGCGGACGTCTGCGTCGTCGACCCGGCGCCGGTGCCGTTGCAGCGCGTCCTCGGCACCGAGGTGGGCACGGTGTTCCGGAGCCTGCACGCCGACAACGGCGTCGCGTTGCGCCTCGGGGTCGGGATCGCCGAGCTGCATGGCGGGCGTTCGGTCGACAAGGTCGTGCTCAGCGACGGCCGTACGGAGGCCGCGGACGTGGTCGTCGTCGGTATCGGCGTCGAGCCGTGCACCGAGCTGGCCGAGGCCGCGGGGCTGCACGTCCGCGACGGCATCGTCGTCGACGAGCACCTGCACTCCGCCCCCGGCGTGTACGCCGCCGGCGACGTCGCGAACGCCTGGCACCCGCACTACGGCAGGCACGTCCGCGTCGAGCACTGGGCGAACGCGCTCAACCAGGGCGCGACCGCGGGCCGCAACGCCGTCGGCTCGCACGAGGCGTACCTGCGGCTGCCGTACTTCTACTCCGACCAGTACGACCTCAGCCTCGAGTACCTCGGCGTTGCCGACGCGCGCGACGACGTCACCATCCGCGGCAGCCTCGCGGAGCGGGAGTTCGTGGCGTTCTACGCCCGCGAGGGCATCGTCGACGCGGCGCTCACCGTCAACGTCCACGACGTCGTCGACGACCTGAAGCGGATCGTCACCGACCGCGTCCGCACCGACGCGCCTGGGCTGCTCGATCCGGCCGTGCCGCTGAGCGACGTCGGCAGGCGGTAGCGCGTCAGGCCCGGCGGAGGACGACGCAGCAGCGCCCCTCCGCCGGGTCGAGCTCGGCCACGACGCCGCTGCCGCGCACCCCCGCGACGACACCGTCGAGCAGCGCGGTGTTCATCGCGCAGACGAGGTCCGGCGCGGTCGTCATGACCGCGTGGAACGGGCAGTTCAGGAGCGTCACCTCGTCGGCCGTCGCCTCGGGCTCGTACCCGAGCCCGGCGGCCACCTCGCACGCCGCGGTCAGCGTCCCGCGCGCGCCGCGCGGCTTCCTGCCCTCGTGCGCCGCGCCCGCCTCGACGCCGCGCTCGTGCGCGATCCGCATGGCCGCGTCCTTGGCCGAGCCACCGCGCGGCGTCGCCGCGACAGCCGCCGCGAGGATCTGCCCCGCGAGGTCGTACCGGCGCTCGGGCAGCGACGCGTCGATCTCGAGGTCGGAGCGCTCGTACAGCTTCGCCGGCCGCCCAGCGCCAGGCCCCTGCCTGCCGGTCAGCCGCGCGTACGACACCGTCAGCAGCCCGCGGTCGGAGAGCTTGTCGAGGTGGAACGCCGCCAGCGTGCGCGAGATCCCCACGTCCTCGGCGACCTGGTCGCGGCTGGTCGGACCGCGCCGCGAGACGACGGCGTCGTACACGCGCCGCCGCGTCGCGTCGTCGAAGACGCCGAAGACCCGCCCGAGGCGTTCGATGCTCGCCATGCGCGGATTCTAACGACAACACAGGTTGACGTGCAGTATCCGACCGGAGTACAACGATCATTGGTTTTAGAAGGAGGACGCCATGCCCCTGCTGCTCAGGATCGGGTTCGCGATCGTCGCCGCGGGGCTGGCGATCGACGTCGTCCACCACGGCGCCGGCGCCGGTGGTCCCTGGGCCGAGCTGTCCGGCCACGTCCTCTCGCTGATCGGGATGCTCGTCGTCCTGGCGGGCCTCCTCACCACCGCGGTGCGCGCGCACCGCCCCACCGACCGGAGCACCCCATGACCCTCGCCGAAGCGCCGCAGCTGCTCGACAACCCCATCGACTTCCTCGTGAACAGCCTGCCGTGGGGCTTCTTCCTCGTCGTCCACATCGCGCTGTTCTCACTCGGCGCGTACTTCGCGTGGCGCGCGTTCGACGGCGCGCAGACGCTGGCGGGCAGCGGTTTCGCTCTCTTCGCCGTCGCCGAGGTCTCGTACATGACCTACCACGTCAACGCCACGACGTTCCTCTTCGCGCACACCATCTCCGAGGTGCTCGACGGCGCGGCGTTCGTGCTGCTCTTCCTCTGGGCCGCCAAGACCGGACTCGGCCGCGTCGCGCCGGCGCGGGAGGTCCGCCGCGAGCAGGGCGCGCTGCGATGAGCCGCATCGGCTCGTTCGCCGCCGTCGCCCTGCTCGCCGTCACGGCGTGCGGAGGGGACGGCGGCACGGAGAGCGCCGAAGGACCCGTCCGCACCGACCGCGTCACGGCGGCGAAGAGCTACACGTTCTCCCCCGCGGAGATCGCGGTCTCTCCCGGCACGACCGTCACGTGGACCAACGACGACGACTTCCCCCACGACGTCACGCTGCTCGACGGGTCCAAGGAGAAGCACGCGCTGTCGATCGGCAGGTCGGCGACGATCACGTTCGCCGACGCGGGGACGTTCCGCTACCAGTGCTCCATCCACCCGCAGCAGATGCGGGGCAGCGTCGTCGTCGGCTGACGTAAGGCGCCCGGTCGGCACGCGACGCGGCGTCGAGATCGACTACTGCCCGCAGTGCCGCGGTGTCTGGCTCGACCGCGGCGAGCTGGACAAGCTGCTCGAACGCGCGGCCGAGGACGTCCCGGAGCCGCCGCGCCGCGACGACGATCGCCGCGACGACAAGCCGCAGCACCACGACGCCGGCTACCGCAAGAAGAAGAAGTCGTTCCTCAGCGAGGTTCCTCGAGTTCGGCGAGTAGCCGGCGGGGCGGGTCCGCCGAGCCACAGCCGGCCCCTTCGGAGCCCGTCGCGCCACCACCGCGGGCTGTCCGCGACGGCTGGTCACCGACCCGACGGTCGCGCCGCGTGTCCGTTATCGCCCCAAACCACGGGGGGCAAGTGTCAGTAAACGGACAGTAGTCGGGTCGTTGGACCCCTTGCCATCGGCACCCGTCCGGAGAATGGTTCGCCCTGCACGAGACCGGGGCGGGTGCGACCCAGCGAGTCCTCACCCCAGTCATGGATCTCGGCGACCGAGCCGTGCGCGGCTCAAGGGAGGGGCTCTCGTGACGGCGCTCGGAATCTCCTCGTCCCGTGGACGTCACCGCGCGAAGCGGGTACGCGCTCGGCGATCGTTCGCGTCGGTGGTGACGCTTGTCGGAGCCACGGGCGCGATCGTCGCGCTGCCGCCGCTGACCGGCACCTCGAACGCGCTCGTGCCCCCCGCGGTCACCGACATCAACCCGAACGCCATGCCCACCGCGCTCTTCGGCGGCCGCGTCGAGCGGCTGGCCATCGACCCGGTCAACACGCAGAAGCTGTTCGCGGCGACCGAGCTCGGCGGCCTGTGGCGCACCCTCGACGGCGGCGCCTCCTGGGCGCACGTCGACGCGGTCCCGATGGCCGTCGTGCAGGACGTGAAGATCGCCGCGTCGGACCCGAGCCTCGTCATCGCCGTCGGCAACTACGAGGGCAGCCAGACCAGCCAGGGCGGCGTGTGGCGCAGCACCGACGGTGGCGTGACGTGGGCCAAGTCGGCCGGCTCCGACCCGCCCGCGGGCTGCACCACGGAGAGCAGCGCCCTCACCGTCGCGATCGGTGCCGGCGTGCCTGGCAGCCTGCCGGTCTACGTCGGCGACAGCTGCGGCCTCACGCGCAGCACGACCAGCGCGGCGGACAACAGCTGGACCCGCCTCGACCCGGACGGCGCGTTCGACAACGGCCTCGGCCAGACGCACCAGATCGAGGACGTCGAGGTCCGCCCTGGCACCGGCAGCCTGCTCCAGGTGGACGTGTGCGGCCAGCAGGGCTTCTTCCGTTCCAACGACTCCGGCGCGACCTGGTCCGCCGCGGACGCGGCCTCGCCGACGTTCCGGCCCGCGACCTCGCCCGGGATCCAGGGCGGCGCGTTCGGCGTGTGCAACGTCGACGTCGCGCCCAACGACCCCAACACGGTCTACCTCTCGAACTTCGAGGGCGGCACGGCCTCCGGCTTCTGCGCCGGCCAGCTCCTCGAGAGCACCGACGGCGGCGTCACCTGGACGCAGATGGGCGCCGACGTCACCGACTCCAACTGCCGTGACCCGTTCGTGCAGGTGCAGGACAACCCCGACGGCGACGCGACGACGTACCACGTGTACTTCGGCACGTCGGTCCGCACGCTGCGCCAGACCTGCGACTCCGACAACGCCCCGTCGTGCGCCACCGGCGCCGCGGCGTGGCCGCGCTGGGACGCCAACACGCCGCACACCGACCCGACCAGCATCGCGTTCGACCCGGCGCAGCCGAACGGCTGCCCGCTGTTCCTGTCCGGTGACGGCGGCGTGTTCCGCATGACGAGCAGCGGGTGCGGCGCGACGCCGACGATCGCGCACGCCAACACCGGCCTGCACGCCTTCGACAGCAGCCAGATGGCCGGCACGGTCTGGCCGACGCACACCGACCTGTACTTCGGCACGCAGGACAACGGCACGTTCTACACGGCCGACGGCGGCGCGACGTACATCAACAACGGCCCCGACACGTACAACCTCATCGCCGACCTCCAGGGCGGGCCGAACGCGTCCGTGCTGCGCCGCGACTGCTTCGGGTGCAGCGTGTTCCGGCAGGCACCCGGCGGCGTCGGCAACATCGCGTTCAACCCGCCACCTGCCCCGTGGAACTCCGACTGGGGATCGACGTTCGCGGGCAACCAGTGGGCGCCGTTGAGCTACGCCGTCATCGCCCGCGACGCCCCGCCCGACAACGGCGTCCCCCCGGCCGAGCCCGCCCCGAACTGGTCCGTGCTCTACACCGTGGACGCCGGCGCCAACTGGACCCGCCTGGGCAACAACCTGCCGGCCGGCCCCACGCCGGGCGCGGGCTCCGGCCCCGGCTCGCACGGCCAGATCAAGGTGTCGGGAACGGCCGCCAGCCCGGTGTTCTACCTGAACCTCGGCGGCGTGCTGTACCGCCTCAACGGCGGCGTGCTCGACCCGAGCCAGGCCACCAACGCCGCCACGCTGACGCAGGTCAGCACCGGCCTCACCAACGTCCGCGCGTGGGACGTCGACCCGACCGACCCCAACCGGCTCTACGCCGTGTCGCGCGACGGCACGCAGTCGCTGATGCGCTCGATCAACGGCGGAGCCAGCTGGGCCGCCGACCCGGAGATCACGTCGCTGGTCACGGCCAACGGCGCGTACAAGTGGAACTCCAGCGTCGGCCCGATGGCGACGGCGGTGGCGTTCGACCCGTACAGCGACACGATCCTCGTCGGCACGCGCTACAACGGCATCTTCGCGTCGGTCGACAACGGCGACTCGTGGATCACCGTGCCGGGCTCGAAGACCATCACGCTGTCGCTGGACTTCCTGTTCGACAACGTACGGCAGACGGCGTTCGTCGGCTCGCGCGGCCGCGGCCTCTGGCAGATCGACCTGCCGGAGAGCGACCTGTCGATCACGAAGTCCGACAGCCCCGACCCGGTGATCGCCGGCGAGCAGCTCAAGTACACGATCACCGTGTCCAACGACGGACCGGACACCGCGGGCGACGTCGTCGTGACCGACGACCTGCCCCCGCAGGTCGAGTTCGTCACGAGCAGCATCCCGTGCACCGAGGCGACGGTGGCCGGGCACGACCGCGTGACCTGCGAGCTGCCCGACATCGACAGCGGCGACAGCGTGACGTTCACGCTGACCGTGCACGTCAACGCCGACGCCGTGTCCGACCATGGCGAGCCGCTCACCATCACGAACACGGCGACCGTCGCCAGCGGCCTCACCGTCGACTACGACGAGGCCGACAACACCGCGACGACGACGACCGTCGTCAACGACAGCGCGGACCTGGAGGTCACCAAGATCTGCGACCCGGCGACGCTGCGGGCCGGCCAGACCGCGCACTGCACCGTGTTCGTCGACAACCACGGACCCTCGGACGCGCGCGGTGTCGTCATCTCCGACACCATGCTCTCCGACGGCTCGTTCACCGTCACCAACATCGACGCGGGCCCCGGTGCGGTCTGCACCGCGGTCACCGCAGTCCCCGGCGGGAAGCGCGTCGAGTGCAACGTCGGCACCATCCCCGCCGAGTCCACGACCGAGGCCGGCCGGCGGACGCTGACGTACGACATCACCGCGAACGACGCGCAGGAGATCGACAACAAGGCGCGCGCCCGCAGTGACACGCCCGACCCCGACGACACCAACAACATCGTCGACACGACGATCGTCGTCTCCGCGGTGGCCGACGTGTCGGTGCTGAAGACGGCACCGGCGACCGCCGTGGCGGGCACCGAGTTCGACTACACGCTGACCGTGCGCAACGACGGCCCCTCGGCGGCGGAGAACGTCCGCCTCGCGGACGACGTGCCGGCCGGCGTGACGATCCTCACGGTCTCCGGCAGCGGCGGCGCGACGTGCGCCGCCGGCGTGCCGGGCAACCCGGCGCAGCCGACGACGTGCTCGTACGGCACGCTCGCGTCGGGCCAGCAGCGGACCATGACGATCCACGTGCGGGTCAACCCCGGCACGCTCGGGGTGCTGCACAACGACGCCAGGGCGACCAGTGACACGTTCGACCCGGACACCGCCGACAACCTCGCGCACACCGAGACCGAGGTGCTCACGAGCGCGAACCTCGGCGTGACGAAGACCGACTCGCCCGACCCGGTCGTGGCGGGCACGGCGATCGCGTACGCGATCCGGGTCAGCAACGCCGGCCCGTCCGTCGCGCGCAATGTGGCGATCGTCGACGCGCTGCCCGGGTACGTGATGTTCGGCAGCGCGACCATCCAGCACGGCAGCGGGACGTGCACGTACGTCGTCGGGAACCCGAACGAGGTGCGCTGCCAGCTCGGCGACCTCGCCGCCGGCGACTACGTGGACGTGATCATCGCCGGAACCGTGAAGTCCGCGGCGCCGAGCGGCGTCAACCTCGTCAACAACGTGACGGTGTCGTCCACGACGCCGGACGCCGCGCCCGGCAACAACACCGCGCAGGCGACGTCCACCGTCACGACGAAGGCCGACCTGCGGCTGACGCACACGTCGGACGCGCTCGTCTACAAGCCGTCGACGACCATCCACTACACGATCACGGTCACCAACGACGGACCATCCGACGCCGTCAACGTCGTCATCAAGGACGTGCTGCCGCCCGCCAAGTACGGCAGCTACGTCAGCAACGACGGCGGCTGCCAGATCTCCGGGCAGACGCTGACCTGCCCGGGGGTCACGATGCCCGGGGGCACGACGCGGATCGTTCTCGTGAAGTTCTTCGTCCAAGGGTCGAAGGGCACAATCCAGGCGACCGCGTCCGTCACCAGCGCGACGCCCGACCCGAACACCGCGAACAACGCGCAGACGAGGACCGTGACCCGCAAGTGACGTCCCCCACCGCCGCCCGTCCGGCCCCGCCCGCGCGGCGGGGCCGGGTGGGCGGCGTGCTCGTGACCGTCACGCTGGCCGCGCTGGCCGGCGTGCTGGTCCAGGCCGGGGTGGCGGAGGCGTCGACGCCCGCGGTGACCGTCTCGCCGGAGTCCGGCGGCCCGGGCAGCGCGGTCACCGTGAGCGGCCGCGGGTTCTGCGCCCGCGCGGGCTGCGCGGCCGTCCGCGTCACGATCGCCGGCCGCCAGTTCGCGACGGACCAGCGGCCGGACGCCGCGGGTGCGTTCCGCACCAGGACGCAGGCGCCGGGCGGGCTCACGCCCGGCGAGCACGATGTCGTCGCGACGCAGGTCCTCGACGACGGCAACGAGATCAGCGCGTCGGCGTCGTTCGTCTACTCGCCCAGCAGGGGCGAGGCGGCCGAGCGGGAAGCGGAGAACCGCGACGCCGTGACCAACCTCGTCAACACCGCCGCGCCGACCCCTGCGCCACGCGGCGTGCCGCTCGCCTCGGCGATCGCGGAGATCGAGGCGTCGGCGAGCGCGGCGGCCGACGCGTCCCGTTCCCCGGCCTCGTCCGCGCCCGCCTCGCGCGCAGCGCCCGTGGCGGCGGAGCGTTCCACCCGGCCGTACGTGCCGGTCCTGCTCGTCGCCGCGGGTGTCGCGGCGTTGCTGGCCGGTGCCCTGTGGTGGCGCCGGCGGACCCCCGGAGGGACCTCATGAGGACTGCCCGGATAGCGACCGCCGCTGCTGTGCTGCTGCTCGGGATCGCGGTCGCGCCGCCGGCGCAGGCGCAGGCGGGACCGTCGTCACTCGTCCTCGAGGTCAGCGACGCCACCGTCTACGAGGGGGACGCGGGGACGACGCTGGCGTCGTTCCAGGTCCAGCGGATCGGCCAGTTCACCGGCAAGACGCAAACCGTGTCGTACGCCACCGCCGACGGCGACGCCGACTCGGGCGACTACGTCCCGAAGACGGGCACGCTGACGTTCGACAAGAAGACGTCGACCCGCACCGTTGTGGTCCAGGTGCTCGGCGACACCGCGCAGGAGCCGGACGAGTACTTCCTGCTCCTCGTCACGGGCACCGGCGGTGGCGACCCCGAAGGCCGCGGCCGCATCCTCAACGACGACGGGTGGCCGGACAGCTAGCCGGAGAGCCGACCTCGAGCCCCACAGCGCGCGTCAGACCTTGCGGATCGTCACCGTCAGCGAGCCGGCGTTGTCGCCGAACGTCACGTCGCGCACCCCGAGCCACAGCCGTCCGTCGTCGTGCGGCGAGAGCACGGTCCGGTACTCGTGCGCAGGTGAGCAGTCGCCGCCGCCCGAGAGCGGCTGCCAGTCGTGCGTGTCGCCGTCGACCATGAGGTCCCACAGCGTCCGCCGCGAGAGGCTGCTCTCCCTGCGCTCGCGCCACGTGCCGTCCGTCGTCGTCGCCGAGCACTCGGCGTCGGCAGTGACGCCGTTGCCGGCGTCGTACGTGCCGCGCACCACGACCTCGTAGCTGGCGTGGTCGGCGTACGAGCGTGCCGTCCACACGCCGTCGTGGTCGCTCGTATCGACCGTGAGGACCTCCGGCGGAGGCGGCGGCGGGCCTGGCAGCCGCGACGCGAGGTCGGCGCGGACGACTCGCACCTTCAGCGTCCCCGCGTTGTCGGTGTAACGCGCGTCGGGGACCTTCGCCGTGAGCGTCGTGTCGTCGCGCGGCGTCCACTCGAAGCGGTACGTGTGCGTCTGCTTGTCGCAGTCGTTGCCGGTGTCGACGAGCTCACGGCCCCACTCGTCGCGCGCGTTGAGGAGGACGCCGTCGTAGTCGATGCCGTTCGGGTAGCGGCGGACCCAGCCCGCCGTCGTGGCGACGCACTCTGCATCGGCCGTGCGGGTGGCGTTCGGCATCCACGTGCCGGAGACCTGGACGACGTACCGCCTGCCTGCCTTGTAGAGGACCTTGGGGGTCGCGCCGGCCGGCGCCGTCGCGGCCAGGTTGAACGAGCGGTCCGAGTCGTCGGTCGCGAGCTTGTAGACCTTCACCAGCAGGCCGCCGGAGTTGTCGGAGAACTTCGTGTCCCAGAGGCGGAAGTTCGCGCGGCCGGTCCGCTCGGGGACGTACGTCCACCGGTACGTGTGGTTCTTCGGGTCGCAGCGCTCACCGTCGTTGCCGTCGAAACGGCCGTCGACGCCGTTGAGGTAGACGTCGAGGTTGTCGGCGTACGGGTTGCGCGTCAGGCTGCGCTGCGCGACCCACGTGTTGGGGGCGCTCGCCGAGTTGGAGCACTCGGCGTCGGCGCGCGCGCCGGCCTTGTAGACGTACGTGCCGGTGACTTCGACGAGGTACGGCTGGCCCACCTGCAGCGCATTGACGGTCGTCACGCCGCCCGGCCTGCGGGCGGTGAGGTAGAGGCGTTCGCCCGTCGCGAGCGCGGGCCCGCTCAGCAGGCGCGACGGCGGCAGCGGCTCGGCGTACGCGTCGTCGTCCGGCATCGGCGTCGAGCCGTCCGAGCCACCGCCGGTGTCCGGCGGCGCGGTCGTGGAGCCGACCTTGCCGGTCCAGTACGACGTCGTCTTGCGCGCGCCGGGCCACGAGAACGAGAAGTGCACGTGGTCGGTGTGCGGGCTGGCGCCGGTGTACGCGCGCCAGCCCTCGGAGACGGCGTACGAGCCCCAGATCCTGCGGTTCCAGATGACGTACTGGATGCCGAGGCGGCGCGCCATCGCGTGCCGGTTGCCGTACCTGTCCGTCGCGAACAGCCACTTGAACAGGTCGTTGACCGCGGCGACGTCACGCGAGCTGCTCGCGTTCACGCCCCAGTCGAGCGCGCGCCCCTCCTTGTGCTCGCTGCGTCCGCCGACGTTGCACGCGCGGACGATGCCGAGGCTGCGCGTCCACGAGTACGTGCGCAGCAGCTGGTCGCGGAAGGACACCACGCCCGGCTTGGCGGTCGGGCTGCACGTCGTCTGCGGGGCGTACGAGGCGTACGCCTCGATGGCGGAGGGGTACGACCGCGGCGGCGTCGGGGCCGCGTGCACGACGCCCGTGAGGGCGACGAGCGCGGCGGTGACGAGGGCGGTGAGCGTGGCGAAGCGGCGCAACATGAGTAACCCGATCGGCAGGCGGCAAGAGGTCAGAGATGACTAGTCCCTTCTGACCTTCGGCCGGCCGCCGAACGGCTTGTCACCCGTTGGGGTGATTGCGCGTCCCGCGTACGCCGGTCGGCTGCGTGGTCCTCGACCAGTAGCGCCGCCACGCCTACGGCCATTCGCAACCTGCCTGGGCACGAGGAGGTTCGGTCGTCACAATGTCGCCTCACGAGGGACAATTCCGCTTGGGGGAGCAATTCATGAACCGATTCGGAACTGCTGTGGCCGCCATTACTCTCACCCTTGGTCTCGCGCCGCCTGCACACGCCACAGACACGGGCACGCGGCTCTGGATCCCATGCGCCGACGCGCGCACCGCCGAACAACTGGAAGCGTGCGCGGAGATCCGTCGGCGCGCCGCAGAAGCCGGGATCAGCGGCAGCGACGTCGTGGCAGACGGCGAGCCGGCGAAGTGCTGGGGGAACTCCTGGGCCGACCGGAAGAGCTTTGCGTTCATCGCCAAGGAATACTGGGGCCAGATGATCGTCGAGTGCGATTACCCCGTCGACATCTGCTTCGTGAACAAGATGGCTGCCGGATCCGTGCCGCAGTTCACTTATGGCGTCGGAGGCATCATCGATCCTTCGCTCCACTGTGGTGCACAGACGATCGCTCACTCGTACGGTTGGAGCGTGAACGTCACGACAACGGTCGGCAGCTGCCTGTCCAACAACACATTCTGGGTCGAGAGCGAGCCAGAGACTCGCGTCTGGTCGTGACGCGTGTCCTGCTCCTCGCCGCGGTTGTTGCGATCTTGGCCGCCGCGGCGGGGTGGGCATGGCACGCGGCACCGTTCACGCGCGCGGGTCTGAGGCGGCGGTTGGTCCGCCCGGAGTTCTGGGAGCAGGTGCTCGCCGGGCGCGATCACGCCGCGGTCACAGTGTTCGGGCCGGTCGCCGACGACGCCATGCAGGCAGCACGAAGCCTCGGGTACGACGTCGACGAGCCGGCGACGAACGGATCGCGGACGACCTTCACCGTTCGGCGCGGGTAGCTCAGGGGGCGAAGCAGCGCGGCTGGAACGTGATGTCGCAGAGGTGCGCGTTGCTCACGCACTCGAGCGCCGGGCAGGTCGGGCCGCTGAGCTGCGCCCCGCCGGCGACCCCGACGAGCTCGGTCGCCGTGAGCTCGGCCAGCGTCTCGCGCTTCAGGGAGAGGGAGCGGCGCATCACGCCTCCGTCGGGCAGAGGCAGCGGGAGTAGCCGGCCGCGCGGGTGTAGCAGACAACCTGGGTGTTCACGCAGTAGTCGACCGGGCTGGTCGGCGGCGCGGCCGCGCCGGCGACGGCGAGCAGCTCGCCGGGGGACAGCTCCGTGAGTACCTCGCGCCTGAGGGAGAGCGTGCGCTTCACGTAGGGCTCCTTCTCGAGGGGTGACGCGAGGATAGTCGCGTTCGCCCCGACATGACCCGACCGCCGGAGGAGACCCGATGGCCGCGCGCTTCCAGCTGGTGATCGACTGCGCCGACCCGGAGCCGCTCGCGCGCTTCTGGGCGGCGGCGCTGCGCTACGAGCTCGAGCCGCCACCCGAGGGCTTCGCCACGTGGGACGCGTACTGGCTCGACATGGGCCTGCCGGAGAGCGAGCTCGGCGGCGGCGCCGACAGCATCGTCGACCCCGACGGGCGCGGGCCGCGGATCTGGTTCCAGGTCGTACCGGACCGCAAGTCGGTGAAGAACCGGCTGCACATCGACATCGCCGCCAGCGGCGGCAGGGCGGACCCGATCGCGACCCGCAGGCAGCGCGTCGACGCCGAGGCCGCCCGCCTCGTCGCCCTCGGCGCGACGCTCGTCGGCCCCCTCGACTCCGAGGGTCTCGACCACTACGCCGTCGCGATGAGGGACCCCGAGGGCAACGAGTTCGACGTCAACTGAGCGCCTACGCGCTGCGCTTCAGCTCGTCGACGAACTTCAGCGCCTCCCGGCGTACGTGGTCGGCGAGGCGCGGGTCGATGATGCTCATGATCCGGCCGGCCTCGATGTCGCGGGCCGCGCTCGTCTTGAAGTCGAGCAGCTCGCGGGCGGCGCTGAGGACCGCGTCGAGCTCCGGGTGGTGCACCAGCGCCTTGGTCACCGCGGCGGGCTCGGTCACGAGCGCTCGCGCGGCGTCCCCCGCTCCCCCGGTGAACGTCTCGAACACCGCGCTCGCCGCCATCGCCTGCTCGATGAGCTTGAACTCGTCGGGGTCGAGCAGGTGCGCGACGAACCGGCAGTGCTCGTCCATGATCTCCGACCAGAACGGCACGACCTCACGGCGGTCGAACTCGCTGTAGCCGCTGCCGACCTGCTCCAGCCGCCGCGACCAGCGTTCGGCCTCGTGCCTGGTGTGGTCGAAGAACAGCGGCCACACCAGGCTGCGCAGGGTGCCGTCGCGCTGGGCGACGCCGAGCGTGGCCTTGTACTCGGCGAACGGCTTGATCGCCTCGACCACCTCGGCGCAGAACGCCGCGGTGTCACCGGGCGCCGGCGGGCCACTGCCGACGATGCGGTCGTGCAGCGCGCCGAACTCGCGGTGGAACCGCAGGGCCTCCTCCCGCTGGACCGCGGCGAGCTCGACCGGCATGAGCAGAGCGAAGAAGAACGCGTGTTCGCTCATGATGTCCGTGGCGAACCTCGCGTCCGCCCAGGCGTGATGGGCGAGGGTGTCGTCGCCCTCCGCGGGGACGACGACCGGCTTCTCGAACGGGCTCTCCAGGTCCGGTCCCCCGCTGCGGGTGTACGTGTGGAACGTCTGCGACGTGACCATCTGCACTCACTCCTCTGGGTGGGCTGTGGTTCACCACCAACCTACCCTCTCTAACACAAATAATTCTATGTGTTAGAGCCATAGAGGTCCGTCAGGCCGAGGCGAACAGCCCGCCCAGCGACCCGTCCGGGTCCAGCGTCGAGCCCGACGTGACGAACTGCGGGTCGCCCTCGTCCGGCGACGGGCCCGTGGGGTCGTTGAGCCAGTGCGTCAGCACCGCCTGGTAGACCGAGCGCATGTCCGTCGTCAGCCCGAGGTTGTCGGCGGGCAGCGTCGTCGTCCCGACGTCCGGGTGGTCGCCGTGCAGGCCAGGCACCAGCCGTTCGCCGGTGGTCGCCGCAGGCGGCCCGACGAGGAGCATCGGCGCGGCGGCGCCGTGGTCGGTGCCCGACGCGTTCTCCCCGATGCGCCGCCCGAACTCGCTGAACGTCATCACC